>CAIXDD010000279.1 GCA_903918155.1 uncultured Hyphomicrobiales bacterium | reverse complement strand
GGTGAACCAATATTCGCTGAATTGCGGCAGATAATTTCCGTCCGGCCCCAGATGATTATAGACGACGTCGAGAATGACCGCGAGGCCAAGGGCGTGCGCGGCGTCGACGAAGGCGCGCAGATCGTCGGGCTGTCCGTAGAGCCGCGTGGGCGCGAACAGGTTCACGCCGTCATAGCCCCAGCCGAAGGCTCCGGGAAAATCCGCGACCGGCATCATCTCCAGCATGGTGATCCCGGTCTCCTTCAGGAGCGGGAGCTTGTCGATGGCCGCGCGCCATGTGCCCTGCGGCGTGAACGTTCCCACATGGAATTCATAGACGACCGCGCCGTGCAGCCTCGCGCCGCGCCAGTCCCCGTCGCGCCACGCATAAGCGTGCGGATCCACAATCTGCGAGAGCCCATGCGGGCCCTCGGGCTGAAAGCGCGACGCGGGATCTGGATAGATCTTCTCGTCGTCGTCGAGCAGGAAACCATATCGCCGCCCGGCGCGCGCAGGCGCAAGCGCAGCGAAATGGCCGCTGGGCTCGCGCGTCATGTCGATCTGGGCGCCGTCCTCCAGCGCAAGCTGGACGCGCTGGCGCCGAGGCGCCCAGACGCGGAATGCGCAGGCGTCGCCCACGCCTTCGCCGACAGGCTCGGCGCCGACGGGATAGCGCCTGCGCGCAAGGCGTGCGGCTTGTGCGTCCACCTGCGTCTCCCTGGGAAGCAAGAGCAGAACGGGCGGAGGCGAGGCGGGTTCCCGTCGATGGAAACGCTTTACGCCCCCGCGCATTCGCTCCTTGCGGCGTCATGCGGGGCGGAGGATTTTCATGTCGGACGGCTCATGGTGGAAGCGCGGCGTCATCTATCAGGTTTATCCACGCTCGTTTCAGGATTCCAACGACGATGGGATCGGCGATCTGGAGGGCGTGCGCCGCCGGCTCGATTATTTCGTGTGGCTGGGCGTCGACGCGATCTGGCTGTCGCCCATCTTCGTCTCTCCCATGGCCGACTTCGGCTATGACGTGGCCGATTATCAGGCGGTCGATCCCATCTTCGGCTCGCTTGCCGATTTCGACCGTCTGCTCGCCCAGGCCCATGCGCGCGGGCTGCGCGTGGTGCTCGATTTCGTGCCCAATCACACGTCCATCGAGCACGAATGGTTTCGCGAAAGCCGCGCGTGCCGCGACAATCCCAAGCGCGATTGGTACATCTGGCGCGATCCTGCGCCCGATGGCGGCCCGCCCAATAATTGGCTGAGCAATTTCGGCGGTCCGGGCTGGACGCGCGATTCCCTCACGGGACAATATTATTATCACGCCTTCCTGCCGCAGCAGCCAGATCTCAATTGGCGCAATCCGCTTGTGCGGGAAGCGATGTTCGACGTGCTGCGCTTCTGGCTCGACCGGGGCGTGGACGGGTTTCGCGTGGACGTGCTCTGGCATCTCATCAAGGACGAGTGGTTTCGCGACAATCCGCCCAATCTCGGCTACGACGCCCATCAGGCCGAGATCCAGCGCCATTTGCAGGTTCATTCGGCCGACCAGCCGGAAGTGCATGAGGTGGTCGCGCAGATGCGCGGCGTGATCGACGCTTATCCCGAGCGCGTCCTGATCGGCGAGATCTATCTGCCCATCGAGCGGCTCGTGGCCTATTACGGACGCGACCTTTCGGGCGCGCATCTGCCGTTCAATTTCCAGCTCATCCAGACGGCGTGGAACGCGCATGAGATCGCCGCGCTCATTCGCGATTACGAAGAAGCCCTGCCCGACGGCGGCTGGCCCAATTGGGTGCTGGGCAATCACGATCAGCCGCGCATCGGCGCGCGCGTGGGCAAGCGGCAGGCGCGCGTCGCCGCGATGTTGCTTCTCACGCTGCGCGGCACGCCCACGCTCTATTACGGCGACGAGATCTGCCTGTGCAAAGTCGACGTGCCGCCGGAGCAGGTGCAGGACCCATGGGAGAAGAACGAGCCGGGCCGCGGCCTCGGGCGCGATCCGGAGCGCACGCCGATGCAATGGGACGCAAGCGCATTCGCAGGCTTCAGCGCGCGCGCGCCATGGCTTCCGCTCGATCCTGATCATGAACGCTGCAATGTCGCGCGCCTGTCGGAGGATCAGGGCTCCATCCTCACGCTTTATCGCCGCCTGCTGGTCGCGCGGCGCGCCCATGCCGGTCTGTGTCTGGGTGATTACGCGCAATTGGCGGTGGCCGAGCCCGACGTGATCGCCTATGAGCGCGCGCGCGGCGCCGACCGGCTCATCGTCGTGCTCAATCTGGGACGCGAGCCGCGCGAGGTGCATTTGCCGCAAACGGACGACCGGCGCAGCGTGATGTTGTCCACCTTCCTCGATCGCGAGGGAGAGCCGGTGGGCCGCAGCGTCAGCCTGCGCGCCGACGAGGGCGTGATCCTGCGCTATTGCTGAGAGCCAGGCGCCTTCTGACGCGTCGCGCGCGCATCGGCGAGGATCGCCTGCGCCGCGTTGCGCCCCGGCGCGCCCGTGACGCCGCCGCCGGGATGGGCGCCTGAGCCGCACATATACAGGCCGGCCAAAGGCGCGCGATAATCGGCGTAACCCAGCGCCGGGCGCGCGGAGAACAATTGATCGAGCGTGAGCGCGCCGTGAAAGATATCGCCGCCCACGAGGCCGAACTTGCGTTCGAGATCGAGCGGGGAATGGATCTGCCGCGCGATCACGCTGGCGGAAAAGCCGGGCGCGTAGTCCTCCAGTGTCGCGATCATCAGGTCGGCGACCTCCTCGCGCCTGTCGTCCCACGAGGCGCCGTCCGGCAGGACGGGCGCGACATGCTGGCAGAAGAGGCTCGCCACATGCAGGCCGGGCGGGGCGAGACTGTCGTCGAGCGTGGAGGGGATGAGCATCTCCACCACCGGCTTGCGGCTCCAGCCGTGCAGTTTCGCGTCGAAATAGGCGCGCTCCATATAAGCGAGGCTCGGCGCGATGATGATGCCCGACGTCAGATGGTCGCCGGCGCCGGGCATGGCGGTGAAATCAGGCAGGCGCGATAGCGCGACATTCATTCGAAACGTGCCCGAGCCGCTGCGCCAGGCTTTCATGCGGCGCAGGAACGCCGGCGGCAGGGCGTCTTGCGGCGTCAGTTTCGTGAACAGGAGATTCGGATTGACGCTGGAGACGACGCGGCGGGCGGCGATGCGCGCGCCGGTCTCCAGCACGACGCCCGCGGCGCGCCCCTTCTCCACGATGACCTCGCGCACGCCTGCGCCGCAGCTGATCTTCGCGCCCTTCGCCAGCGCGGCGCGGGCCATGGCCTGCGTGATGGCGCCCATGCCGCCGATGGCGTGGCCCCAAAAGCCCTTGCGGCCGTTCACTTCGCCGAAGGCGTGATGCAGCAGGACATAGGCGGAGCCCGGCGAATAGGGGCTCTCGTAATGGCCGACGATGGAGTCGAAACCGAACAGGGCCTTGACGGGATCGCTCTCGAACCAGCCGTCCAGCAGGTCGCCGGCTGATTTCGTGAACAGTTCGAACAGCGCGACGCGGTCGTCCTGCGGCAACGCGCGCATCCGCCCGGCCAGCCCTAGCGCTTTCCAGCCTTCCTGTGCGCTGCGCAGGAAGGGCCCGTCGACGAGATTGGGCGGCGCGCGCAGGATCTCCTTGCGCAGCGCGTCGGCGACCCGTTCGAGCTGCGCGGAGAACGCGTCGAGCGCCTGCGCGTCTTTCGCGCTGAATTGCGCCACGCTGTCTTTCGTGCGGCCGGGTGCGGCGATGAGCGCGCGTCCATCGGGCAGCGGCAGCATGTTCTGCACGCGCCGCTCGACGATGCGCAGCCCATGGCCCGCCAGATCAAGCTCGGCGATCACCTGCGGGGCGAGCAGGCTCACGGTGTAGGAGGCCGTGGAATTGCGGAAGCCCGGCGCGAATTCCTCCGTCACCGCGGCTCCGCCCACGATGTCGCGACGCTCGACCACGCGCACGTCGAGCCCTGCGGCCGCCAGATAGGCTGCGCAGACGAGGCCGTTGTGGCCTGCGCCGATGATGACGACGTCGCATTGATCCATGGCGGCTGTCCGTTCGCGTCCCCTCGCGCCGGCGCCATTGCGGGCGAGCAGGGGCGGCGCGTCAAGGCCCGCTGCGGCTGACGTGCATTTTAGGTGTGACGAAGCCGCGCCGGGGCATTAGAACCGGGGCGTCATCAAGGGCGGCCGCGCGCCGCCGGGAGAGAAGCGCATGACCCAGACCGTGTCGCTCGCCCTCATCGGTTTCGGCGAGGTGGGCAAGATTTTCGCGCGCGAGTTCCTCGCCACCGGCGCCGCCAGCGTCGCCGTTTACGATCTTCTTCTCGACGATCCCGTGAAAGGCCCGCCGATGCGCGCCTTCGCGGCGCAGATCGGCGCGCGAACGGCGGCGAGCGCGGCCGAGGCGGCGCGCGACGCGCGCATCGTCATCTCCGCCGTCACGGCCTCCTCCGTGCTGAACGTGGCGAAGGATGCGGCGGGCTATCTGCATCAGGGACAGATTTTCTTCGACATCAACTCGGCCTCGCCGGTGACGAAGAAGGCTGCGGCCGCGCTCGTGACGGCGGCGCACGCCAAATATGTCGAAGGCGCCGTCATGGCGCCCGTCCCGGGGCCGGGCGTCAAGGTTCCCATTCTCGGCGGCGGGCCGGCTGCGGCGGAGGCCGCGTCGATCCTCAATCCGCTGGGCATGAAGATCGAGCCGGTGACGACCGAGCCCGGCCGCGCGTCCGCGATGAAATTATGCCGCAGCATCGTCATCAAGGGGCTGGAGGCGATCATGGTCGATTGCGCCGCCGCGGCGAAAGCCTGGGGCGTGGAGGACGAAGTCTTCGCCAGTCTCGACGCGTCCTATCCCGCCATCGATTTCCGGCAGCTTGCGGAGACGATGGGCGGTCGTGTACGTCAGCACGGCGTCCGCCGCGCTGCGGAAATGCGCGAAGCCGCGGCGATGGTGGCCGATCTGGGAATGAACCCGGGCCTGGCCGCCGCCATCGCGGACGCGCAGGAGAGGGGAGCAGACAAGACATGATGGATGATTTCACGCCGACGATTCCGCCGCCGGATCCCAATACAAAATCGCCGAAGTTCAAGCTCCCGCCCAAGGCCACCGACGCGCATTGCCACATCTTTGGGCCCGCCGCGCAATATCCCTATGCGGCCGGGCGTTCCTATACGCCGCCCGATTCCGGCCTCGACAAGTTTCGCGCCCTGCAGGCGAAGCTCGGGCTCACCCGCGCGGTCATCGTCAATGCGTCATGCTACGGCAACGACAATAAGGTCGCGCTCGACGCCATCGCGCAGAGCGGGGGCGCCTATCGCGCGGTCGCCAATATCGACGAGACCTTTTCGGACAAGGACATCCAGAAGCTTCACGAAGGCGGCATCCGCGGCTGCCGGTTCAATTTCGTGAAACATCTGGGCGGCGTGCCCGACATGCGCGTGTTTCATACGGTGGTGGATCGCATCAAGGGATTCGGCTGGTCGCTCGACGTGCATTTCGACGCCATCGACCTGCCTGAATACGCGCCCATGCTCGCGAAACTGCCGGTGATCTATACGATCGACCATATGGGCCGCGTGCAGGCCTCCGGCGGCATGAACCAGAAGCCCTTCGATTGCCTCGTCAACCTCATCAAGGACGATGAGAAGTGCTGGGTGAAAGTGTGCGGCTCGGAGCGCGTGTCGACCGCAGGCCCGCCCTTCACCGACGCCGTGCCCTTCGCGCGCAAGATCTGCGAGCTTGCGCCCGACCGCGTGATCTGGGGCACGGACTGGCCGCATCCCAATGTGAAGACCATGCCCAACGACGGCGATCTGGTGGATCTCATTCCGCTGTTCGCGCCGGAGCCCGACTTGCAGCAGAAACTGCTCGTGACCAATCCGGGCCGGCTCTATTTCGACGAAGCGTGATCGGCGCGGCTTTCGTCGCCAAATGGAAAGGGCGCCTTGCGGGGCGCCCTTTTTCTTCGCCGCCGGCGTGAATCCATCGCCTCAATCGGCGTCGAGCGCGCCTTTGGCGAGGGCGCGCACGCGATGGGCGAAGTCTGGAATGCGCGCGCGCTCGCTCACGTCGCAGGCGGCCGCCGCATAACGATCCGGCCGCACGACGATGAGGATTTCGCGGCCCTTCGGCAGGCGCCGCTCGAACAATTCGTCCACTTCGCGCACGGCCAGAAGCGCGGGATCAGCCCTGCGGTCGATGTTCATCGAATGGGGCGTGATGGCGATGCGCGCCAGACGCGGCAGGCCGAAATCCTCATGCGCGCAAGCGGCCAGCGTCGCCTGCGCCTCGTCGCCGAAGGCGATCAGCGCGAAGCCGTCGCCGTGCAGCTCGTCGAGCTTCACGCGCGAGCGGTCGAGGCGCTCCACGAGCGGCTGGGGCTGCATGCGTCCCACGATATTGAGCCCGCCGTCGTCGGGCAGGATGAAGCCGTCCTTATAGAAGGGCTTGGGCTTGTATTTCATCTGCGCGAAATAGGCGTGCAGCGGCGGCGCGAGCCGCATGAGCTTGAAGGCGCTCTGCAGCAGAAAAGCCTGCAGGCGCGAGGTCGGCATCATCACCTTGCCGATATTGACCGCCAGCTCGATCAGCGACCAGGCGTGCGGCGCGCGTTCTTTCTGATAGGAGGCGAGCAGGCCGGGGCCAAGCTCTCCCTTCACCACGCAGGCGAGCTTCCACGCCAGATTATGCGCGTCGCGCACGCCGCTGTTCATTCCCTGTCCGGCGAAAGGCGGGGTGAGATGGGCCGCGTCGCCGCCGAGGAAAATGCGCCCCTCGCGCCATTTGTCGACCATGCGCGCGTGGAATGTGTAGACCTGCCGGCGCACGACGGGCGACTCCGCGTCGGGGCCGAACATCTCCAGCAATTCGCGCACTTTCGCGGGGCTTGCGATGTAATCGTCGGTCTCGCCGTTGTGGACCATGAATTCGTAACGCCGCTTGCCGTCGGGGCCGGGCAGGCAGATCGTGGGGCGTTTGGGATCGCACAGCACGCGCGTGAGGCGGAAGCGCTCCTTCGTCTGTTCCAGATCGACGATGAGCCAGCGTTCGCGATAGGTCGAGCCGGTGAGCTGCGCGCCGATGATCTTGCGCAGGCCCGAGCGCGCGCCGTCCGCGCCCGCTACGAAACGCGCGCGCAGGTCGCGCATCGCGCCGTCGGGCTGTTTCACGCGCAGGCTCACGCCGTCGGCGTCCTGCGCGGCGCTCTCCACGATGTGGCTGAACAGCGCCCGCACATGCGGGAAGCGCGAAAGGCCCGCGCGCAGCGCCACTTCGAATTCGGGCTGGGTGAAGGCGTTGCGTCGCGTCCAGCCGAATTCGCGCGCGGTGGGCTCCACCTGCGCGAAGACATGGTTGGAGGGCGTGATATATTGATAGCCGTAATCGATGGCGACGTTTCGCAAGACCTCGTCCACGAGGCCGGCGGCCTGCATCGTGCGCAGCGATTCATCGTCGATGGAGACGGCGCGCGGCGCCTGCACCGTCGTGTCGTTGCGTTCGATGAGGATCACGCTGACGCCCGCCTTGCCGAGCAGATTGGCCAGCGTGAGCCCCGTGGGGCCCGCGCCGACGACGGCGACGTCGCAATTGAAATCAGACATCATTTCACCATGGCCAGAGGCGTTTGGTCCTGCGCGGGCGCTCGCATCGCGTGGCGCTGGCGCAGGTCTTCCGTGACAAGGCTCGCCGCCGAGACGACGAGCAGGATGAGGCGGCGACGCTGGGCTTCGTCGAGGCGGGCGTCGTCGGCGACGAGGCTGAGGCTCGCCGTCACGCCCGCTTCGCGCACGATCACCGGCGCGGCGATGCCGGCGAGGCCGGCGTCGATCTCGCTGGCCGTCGCGCAATAGCCGCGGCGGCGAATGTCGGCCAGCTCGCGGCGCAGCGCGTCCGCGCCGCCTGCGCTTTCCTTGCGCGGCGGGCCGACGAGGCGGGTGAGCTGGCGCGCGGGCAGATGAGCGAGGATGACTTTCGACGTGGCGCCCTGCGTCAAGGGCATGGGGCGGCCGCGCTCATAGCTGGGGCGAAACGGCGTGTCGCGCGCGGCCTCGTCGGCCACGCACATCACTTGCCCGTTGTAGAGGCGCGAGAGCAGGGCGACGCAGGGCGCGCCCGCCTGCCGCACCACGTCGCGCAGCGCGCCGGCGCCGGCGGCCACCAGCGGATCGGTGATGCGCAGCAGGCGGTCGTATTCGATGAAGGCGGGGCCGAGCCGATAGGCGCCGTCCTGCGCGGCCTCCAGAAAGCCGGCGGCCACGAGATCGCGCAAGGTGCGGTAGATCGTGCTGGGGGGCACGCCGAGGGCGGCGGAGATCTCGGGCGCGGTCCATGCGCTCGCCTGTTCGCCGAAGAGGCGCAGGACGGCCAGAAAGCGACTGAAGCCAGCCATGCGACGCCCTCCCCACAAAGGCGCTGGGAGCGCAGGTTGCGCTCCGTCTGACAGGCTTTTAGGGGCCCCAAGCCGACGTGTCAAATCGCGTTTCTCAGAAAATGAGAATATTGACAAAGTTTTCGGCGCCCGCCTATCATACGCGCACGTCTGGCGTCAGACGCGGCGCCCGGACGGCGCATCTGGGGAGGGACCGGACCATGTGCACGTCGTCGCTCGATCCGTCTGCGGACGGCTCCTCGCATGCGGCGCCGGCGGCCGATCGCGGCGCGCCGGGCGCTGCGCCCGATCCCGCGCTGCTCGCCGATCTGGTCGTCGCCAATCATATTCTCGTGCGCGAGGGCGTGCTCGACGCCTTCGGCCATGTGAGCGTGCGCCACGACAAGCGGCCCGATCGATTCCTGCTGGCGCGCAACATGGCGCCGGCGCTCGTCGCGGCGCAGGACATCGTGGAGTTCGGCGAGGACGGCGAGCCCGTCAACGCCAACGGGCGCTCCGTCTATCTCGAACGCTACATCCATTCCGAGATCTATCGCGCGCGGCCCGACGTGATGGCCGTGGTGCACAGCCATTCCATGTCGGTCATTCCCTTCAGCATCGTGCCGTCCGCCCCGTTTCGCGCGGTCACGCATATGGGCTCGTTCATCGGCGTCTGCGCGCCCGTGTTCGAAATCCGCGACGTCGCGGGGGAGGACAGCGATCTGCTCATCAGCAATCGCGCGCTGGGGGCCGCGCTCGCCCGCCGGCTCGCCGACCAGGCCGTCTGCCTCATGCGCGGCCATGGCTCGACGGCGGTGGGAGACAGCCTGAAACAGGCGGTTTTCCGCGCCGTTTACACCGAGCAGAACGCGCGCGTCCTGTCGGAGGCCGTGCGTCTGGGGCCGGTGGTGGGGCTCTCGCCCGGCGAGACGGAAACCGCCACGCGCACCATCGACACGCAGGCGCCGCGCGCCTGGGACGTGTGGCGCATGAAGGCCGAAGGAAAGATCTGACGCTTTGACCTGCGTCGGCGCATCCGCCGCCGCAGCCTGTGACGCCGCCATTCGGGAACGCCAGAAAGGGAGCAGACCATGTCCACCGTCGCCGCCGCTCCGGCCAAGGATCGCCAAAAATTTTACGACAAGATCGCGCCCAAGCATCTTTCCCCGCTGTGGGAGGCCCTGAAAGGCCTTGTGCCGCCGGAGCCCAAGAGCAAGTTCGTGCCCCATGTGTGGCGGTTCGACGAATGCCGCGCGCTGCTGATGGAGGCGGGCGACCTGCTCACCGCCGAGGAGGCCGAGCGCCGCGTGCTCGTGTTCGAAAATCCCGCCATGCCGGGCGGCTCGCGCATCACCGCCACCATGTATTCCGGCATGCAGCTGATCCTGCCGGGGGAGATCGCGGCGGCGCATCGCCACACCGCCTCCGCGCTGCGCCTCGTGCTGGAAGGCAATATGGGCTATACGGCGGTCGCCGGCGAGCGCACGCTCATGGAGCGCGGCGATTTCGTCATCACGCCCAATTGGGCCTGGCACGATCACGGGCAGGAGAACGACAAGCCCGTGATCTGGATCGACGGGCTCGATCTGCACATCGTCAATTTCTTCGAGACCGCCTTCAGCGAACATTCCAACGACAAGATGCAGATGGTCGCGAAGACGCTGGGCGAATCGCAGGCGCGCTGGGGCATGAACATGCGCCCCTTCGCCACGCCCTCGCCCTTCGGCGCGACGACGCCGATCTTCAATTACAAGTACAAGGCGAGCCGGCAGGCCTTGATGGACGTGGCGGCGACCGAGGCGCCCGATCCCCATCTCGCCTATGCGCTTCGCTATGTGAATCCGCTCGACGGCGGCTGGCCCATGCCGCTGATCGCGGCATGGCTCACCCATATGCCGAAAGGCTTCGAGACGCGCGCCTTGCGCGCCACCGACGGTCAGACCATCGTGATGCTGGAAGGCGAAATCCAGGTCGAAGCGGGCGAGGCTTCGTTCAGCGCCGGCGAGGGCGACGTGGTCGCGATCCCCAGCTGGTCGTGGCGCAAGCTGCGCGCCTCGAAGGATGCGGTGTTCTTCACCTTCTCCGACCGCAGCGCGCAGGAGAAGCTCGCCATCTATCGCGAGGAGCGCCGCTAGCCAGCCGCGCGCAAGCGGTCTAGTCTTGCTCGGCGGCGCGGGAACGCGCCGCCTTTTTTCTGCGCGGGGCGCGCGTGTCATGGACGAAACCG
>CAIXDD010000278.1 GCA_903918155.1 uncultured Hyphomicrobiales bacterium | reverse complement strand
GCCGCCGCCAGCGCGCCCAGCGCCGCCAGCGCGATCGTCCTCATCTGAAAAGCCATAAGTCTCCCCTCCCTGCGCTCCATGCGAGCGGAGCGCCGCGCCAGCCTAAGGCGAAGGGGCGCGCCGGCGCAATGCGCCCCCCTTCAAGCGCGAACAACATGCGCGATCAACATGGGCTTGAGCGCGCGAATCGTCTATGTGGAATTTCATGGTCCGGCCCTCGCGCACGCCAGCCCGCCCGTCTGCGGAGGGGCCCGCTCGCTCTTCTTGGTCCTCTTGGCCCTTTTGGCTCGCCCTTCTGGCGGGCCTTGGCGCGTTGGCGGCGGGCCTCGCCCCGCTCGTCCTGCCCCGCGAGAAGCGGGCGGCGCCGGCCGGGGAGGCGCGCATCCAGCTGGGCGAGACGATCCTGCGGGTGGATCCCGCCTTTCTGTTGCGCCCCGAGGAGCGGCGCGGGGGGCGCATGGCCGAGGCGCATCTGGCCTTCGACGCGCGCAGCCTGGGCCCGGCGGAGCCCCCCCGCGCGCTCGCGCCGGGCGTAGCCCACGCCAATCCCGACATGGTGCGGCTGATCCTGAAAGCGCCCGATCCCAAACTCTCGCCGGCCGAACGCACCGAGCGCCTCTATCTGCGCCATCTCGACCCCGATTCCGCGCCCTCGGCGGCCGGATTGAGCCTGCGGCGCTTCGCGCAGGCCAGCCCCTACGCCGGCGAGGACCTGCATTTCACCCCGCCCGACGGCGCGCTTTTCGCCGCGCGCTGCGAGCGGGCGCGCGACCATGACCCGCTGACGCCGGCCTGCGTGGCGGACCTGCGCGTGGAGGGGCTCGACGCCCGGCTCGAATTCAAGCTGGCCTGGCTGGAGGATTGGGAGAATCTGGCGCGCGTGACGCGCGAGGCGGTGGCGGGTATGAAACAGATGAAGCAGGAGCCGGCCAAACCCGAAGCGGCCAAACCCGAGCCGCCCAAACCCGAGCCGTCCGGACAGGAGCCGCCGCGCTAGGCGCGGGGCGCGCGGGCCGGCTAGAAATCCTCGAGATCGAAATCGAGGATCGCCATCTGCAGCGTGTAGGAGGAGCCGCGCGGATCGTCGGCGGAGATCACGCCCAGAAAATCCTCGCCATTGTTCAATTCGACCGAATCCGTCTTCTTCGCGCGGCCGATGATCTTCAGCTCGTCGTTTTCGAAGAGGCGGCGCAGATATTCCTGCAAAACCTCGCGGCCGACGGGAATCTTCATCTCGAACGCGAAGGAGCGGTCGCCGTCCTCGTCGTCCACGGACAGGGACGCAAGGCGACGCTCCCCGAGCTGCACCGCAGCCTGATCGACGTTCTTGGGATCAAGGCCGACGCGAATCTCCGCATTGCCGAACGCCCGACGCAAAAAATCCTGCAGCTTGCGCAGCTCTGTCTTGTCCAACGCGCCTCTCCCAAACCTGAGGGCCGGAGCCTTGCCAGAAAAGCCGCCACGCGGCAAGGCGGCCGGGCGCTGCGCCCGCGCGCCTCAGACGTCGAACTTGTCGGCCAGAATCTGGTCCATCGAGCGCGAGGGCTCGGCGCAACCGGCCTCCCCCACCATGCGGGCCGGCACGCCCGCCACCGTGGTGCGCGGCGCAACGGGCGACAGGACGACCGAGCCCGCGGCCACGCGCGCGCATTCGCCCACTTCGATATTGCCGATGATCTTGGCGCCCGCGCCGATCAGCACGCCGCGCCTGATCTTGGGATGACGGTCGCCGCGCTCCTTGCCCGTCCCGCCCAAAGTGACGCTGTGCAGGATCGACACGTCGTCCTCCACGACCGCCGTCGAGCCCACCACCAGACCCGTGGCGTGATCGAGAAAGACGGCCTTGCCGAGCGTGGCGGCCGGATGGATGTCGCATTGGAAGACTTCCGACGAGCGGCTTTGCAGATAAAGCGCGAAATCGCGCCGCCCCGCCTTCCACAGCGCATGGGCGAGGCGATGGGTCTGCAAGGCGTGGAAGCCCTTGAAATAGAGCAGCGGCTCGATGAAGCGCGCGCAGGCCGGGTCGCGATCGGCCACGGCCATCAGATCGGCGCGGAACGCCTCGCCGATCGCCGGGTCGCGCGAAATGACGTCCAGATAGGTCTGGCGGATCAGGTCGCCAGGCACTTGCTGATGGTCGAGCCGGTCGGCGAGCCGCTGCACCACGGCGCTTTCGAGCCGGTCCTGATTGAGCACGGTGCCCAGCACGAACCCGGCCACTTCGGGCTCGCGCCGCACGATCTCCTCGGCCTCCACGCGGATGCGGGCGAACATGGGATCGACGTCGCCGAAACCCACGATCTTGGCGGATTGGCTGGTCGGCATGGGGCTCCCCTCGAAAACCGGGCCCCGTCGCAGGGGCCGACCGCTTATATGCCCGCCCGCCGGGCGCAGGACAAGTGAGCCCCGGCGGAGCGCCCGCGCAGCGCACAAGGGCGCGCTAGGGCGCGCAGGGGCGCGCGGACGGGCCGCCCCGTCCGCTCACGCCTCGGCGAGGAAGTCGAGCACGCCCTGTTTGTAGACCTTGTCGCCCACGGCGAGATTGTGGTCGCGCCCGGGAATGTCGAGCGCGCGGCCCTTGGGCAACAGCCGCGCCAGCGCCGGACCGTCCCCGGACACGTCGTCTTTCTCGCCTACGGCCACGAGCGTGGGGCAGGCGATGGCGGCCGCGCCCCGTTCGGTGAGGCTTTGCCGATTGCCGCGAATGCAGGCGGCGAGCGCGCGCAGGTCGCTCTTCGTCGACTCGGCGAAGGCGCGGAACATGCGCTGCATGGGGTCGCTCAGCGCCTCCAGCGAGTCCGCCTCCATCGCCTCCGCGATATTGGCGGGCAGCGCCGCCGATTTCACCAGCCGGTCGCCGAGCCCGCCCAGAATCGCGCGCCGCACGCGGGCGGGATGTTCGAGCGCGAGAAAGGCCGTGATGCGGGCGCCCATGGAATAGCCCATCACGTCCACGCGGCCGAGCCCGAGATGATCGAGCAGGGCCGCCGCGTCGCGCGCCATCACGGAGGTCGCATATTGGGCGGGATCGTAGAGCTTCTCGCTCTGGCCGTGGCCGCGATTGTCGAGCGCGATCACCCGCCGGCCCGCATGGGCGAGCGTGCGCGTCCACATCGTATTGACCCAGTTCACCGCATGATTGGAGGCGAAGCCATGGATGAGCAGGATCGGCTCGCCCAGATCCGCGCCCGTCGGCGGAAGATCCACATAGGCGATGCGCACGCCCGATGAATTAAAAAAATGCATGAGCCCTCCGCTGCGCCGACGCGCGCCGGCCCCGCCGCCGCGCAGCGCACATTAGTCGGGCAGCCGATGAAGACAAGCGCAGGACGAGCCCCTTTTTTGAGCGCGCGCGCGCGCCGCAAAAGACGGCGCCCGCAGCACGGGCGCCCCGGAAAGCCCGTTCCTTGCGCGTTTCTTGATCGCTCTGCGCAAAGCCGCGCCGCAACGCCGCGCATCTGCGCATTGGCACGCGCGATGCTTTGAGTTGCGCGACTGCGCCGCCGCGCGGATCGCCAACCAGGAGGGAAAAACATGTCCGCACCCGCAACCGTCCTCACCGGATGTCTCGCGCCCGAGCCCGCCACGGCTCCCACCGGCTGCCTGGCGCCCATCGACAAGAGCGGCCTCGAAGGCCTGATCGCCGCCGGCAAGGCCAATCCGCAAGTCATCAAGACGCTGAAGTGCAAGACCGTGGCGGAAGGCCGCTTCCGCCACGCCAATTACATTCGCGCCCTGCCGCCCTATATCGTCGACGAACCGCCCGCGCTGCTGGGCGACGACACGGCGCCCAATCCCTCCGAAGCCTCGCTGGCCGCCCTTGGCTCCTGCCTTGCGGTGGGCCTGCACGCCAACGCCGTGCATCGCGGCTGGACCGTGCGCAAGCTCGAACTGCAGCTCGAAGGCGACCTCAACATCACCGCGGTCTGGGGCACGGGCGACGTCAGCGAGAAGCCCGTCGGCTTCACCGACGTGCGCGTGAAAGTGGACATGGAATGCGACGGCGTCGCCAAGGCCGACATCGACGCGCTCATCGACCATGTGAAGAAATGGTCGCCCGTGGCCAACACGTTCACGCGGCCCGTCAATCTCGAAGTCGGCCTGTGACGCCGCGCGCGCCGGGCCCGCAAGGTCCGGCGCGCTTGTTCCTCAACGCTTCCCGCTGGAGATGACGATGTCCCTCGCCTTCGCGCAACGCCTCGCCGGAAACGCCCCTTACGAAACGCTCGCCGACGTGCGCGCCGTGGTGCAATCGCAATTGCCCGCGCTCGTGGACGCGATCGACAAGGGAACCCTCTATCCCGCCAAATTCATGCGCGCCATCGGCGCGGCCGGCGCCTTCTCCTCCCATGCGGAGGCGAATGAAGACCTCGATCTCAACCTCGCCATCGACGCCATGAGCGAAGTGGCGGAAGTCTGCGGCTCGACCTCGTTCATGACCTGGTGCCAGAGCACGCTCGTCTGGTATCTCGCCAACACCGAAAACGAAGCGCTGAAATCGGCCTATCTCGCCCGCGCGGCCACCGGCGAATTGCTCGGCGGCACGGGCCTGTCCAATCCGATGAAGAGCTTCTTCGGCATCGAGAAGATGAAGCTCAAGGGCCGGCGCGTGGACGGCGGCTATGTGGTGCGCGGCGCCTTGCCCTGGGTCTCCAACATCGGGCCCGACCATGTGTTCGGCACGATCTTCGAATGCGCCGACGGCGGCAAGACCATGTTCGTCGCCGATTGCGCCAATCCAGACATCGAACTTCTCGAATGCGATCCCTTCCTCGCCATGGACGGCACCGGCACCTATGGCGTGCAGTTCAAGGACGCCTTTATCCCCGACGACATGGTGCTCGCCCATGCGGCCATGCCCTTCGTGAAGAAGATCCGGGCGGGCTTCGTCCTCTTGCAGGCGGGCATGGCGACAGGCCTCATCCGCGACAGCATCGACACGATGAAGAAGATGGGCGCGTCGCTGGGCCATGTGAACAAATATCTCACCGCCCAGCAGCCGGAGGATTTCGAAGCCGTCCTCGACGAGCTGGACACGCGCGTGCGCGATCTCGCCTCCACGCCCTATGAGACGAGCGAGCCTTATTGGCGCGCCGTCGTGCAGGCGCGGCTCGATGCGGGCGAGGCGACCATGGCGGCCGCGCATGCCGCGATGCTGCACACCGGCGCGCGCGGCTATCACAAGAGCCACAAGGCGCAGCGGCGCATGCGCGAAGCCTATTTCGTCGGCATCGTGACGCCGGCCACGAAGCAATTGCGCAAGATGCTCGCAGACATGGACGCGCAAGGGGCCGTTTAGCCCGAAAAAAATCGGCATGATTCTTGAGTGAGCTTTCCCGTCGAACGCCATCGCGTTCGCACCACCTGAAGGAGCCAGGCATGAGCGAAGTCCTGATTTCGGCGCAAGATCTCGAAGCTCTGATGACGAGCGAACCCGTCGTCGTGATCGACACGCGCAATCCCGACGCCTATTCCGCAGGCCATATTCCCGGCGCGGTGAATCTGCACGAGATCTTCACCTTCCTCGCCACGTCGACGCCCGAAGGGCTGGCGGAATTGAAGGCCACATTCGCCGCAGCCTTCGGCAAGGCGGGCCTGTCGGGCAAGGAGACGGCGATCGTCTACGAACAATCGATGAATTCCGGCTTCGGCCAATCCTGCCGCGGCTATTATCTGCTCAGCATGCTGGGATATGCGAAGGCGAAAGTCCTGCACGGCGGATTGGACGCCTGGACCGGCGCCGGCCTGCCCGTGAGCGCGGAGCCCGCGACGCCCACGCCCGCGGACTTCCCCATCGATCCCGCAGGCGCCGCCATTTTCGTCGATGCGCAGCAGATGCTGGCGGCGTCGGCCACGCCCGGCGTCGCCATCGTCGACGTGCGCGACGTGGACGAGTGGATCGGCGACAGCTCCTCGCCCTATGGCAAGGATTTCTGCCCGCGCAAGGGCCGCATCCCCGGCGCGCGCTGGCTGGAATGGTATCGCATGATGAAGCCCACGGCGCAGGGCCCGCGCTTCAAGTCGAAGGACGAAATCCTCGCCGAATGCGCCACCGTCGGCGTCACGCCCGACACGCCCGTCTATCTTTATTGCTTCAAGGGCGCGCGCGCGTCGAACACGTTCATGGCGTTGAAGAACGCCGGCGTGAAAGACGTGCGCATGTATTTCGGCTCGTGGAACGAATGGTCGCGCGACCCTTCGCTGCCGATCGAATGCGGCCCCGCCGTCGCGCAAGCGGCGTAGGAGCGGCCTTGCGCATCCTCCATTATTTCTCGCCGATGTCGGGATATTCCTATCTCGGCGTCGGCGCCTTGCTCGACCTCGCGCAGCGCATGGGCGCGCAGGTGGAGCACCGGCCCATGGACGTGATGAAAGTTTTCGCCGCCTCCCAGACGCTTCCTCCCGCGCGCCAGCCCGAGCAGCGCATGGCGTGGCG
>CAIXDD010000277.1 GCA_903918155.1 uncultured Hyphomicrobiales bacterium | reverse complement strand
GCGCGCGACGGGCTGGCGGGACTTTCGCGCGAGCGCGTGCGCGCCGAATTGATGAAACTGCTCGCCGCGCGGCGCGCGCGCGACGTGACGCGCGACATGACCCATGCGGGCGTGCTCGGCCCCGTGCTCGCGGGCGCGCCCAATCCCGATCGGCTTGCGCGCGTGAAGCGCATGGAGGGGACATGCGCGCGCGCGCCCGACGCGACGCTGCGGCTGGCGGGCCTGTGCGTGCAGGTGGAGGAAGACGCGCTGCGGCTGCGCGAGCGGCTGCGCCTGTCGAACGCCGAAAGCCTGCGGCTGACGCGCGCGGCGCGCGCGATCGTGGAGCTGCACGGGCGCGAGACGCCGCCCGCGTCGGCGGATCTGCGCCGCTTCGTCCATCGCCACGGCGCGCAGGCGGCGGGCGACGCGCTGATCCTGGCCTGCGCGGAAAGCCGCGCCGATCCCGACGCGGACGTCGCCTGCGACGCAGACGTTGAACATGGTCCTTGGGCCCTCTGGGCGCAGGCCGCGCGCGCGGCTTATGCGAGCCCGCCCATGACCTCGCCCTTCGCCGGCGCCGATCTGATCGCGCGCGGCGTGGCGCGCGGGCCCGCCATGGGCGCGGCCTTGAAACGGCTGGAGGCGGAATGGGCCGCCGCCGATTTCCCGCGCGAGCCGGTCGAGCTTGCAAGAATATTGGACAAGGTCGCGCCCGCCGCCGAGCCATGGACTCTGCGCAAGCCGCGTGATTAATCTCCGCCGCTGACGTGGACGGCCTGTGGCCTGCAAGCTGGGGGGCTTGCGGCGCGACGCCGGGCACTGGGCGGAAAACCCGGCCGAGAGATCGGTCGGGTTTTTCTTTTCCGCGCCGGGCGATATGTTGGCGCAAAGCCGCGCCGACAGGCGGATCGACAGACCAAGGGAGAGAGCATTGCAGACGCAGGAACCCGCAGCGCCGTTCGTCTGGCCTTTCGAAGACGCGTCACGGGCGCCCTTTCAGGTTTATACCGACGCCGCGATCTATGCGCGCGAACAGGAGCGCCTGTTTCGCGGCCCGGTGTGGAATTTCCTCTGCCTAGAATGCGAGATCCCCAATCCCGGCGATTACAAGACGACCTTCGTCGGCGACGCGCCGATCATCGTCGCGCGCGCGCAGGACGGCTCCGTCAACGCGCTCGTCAACCGCTGCGCCCACAAGGGCGCGCTCGTCTGCTTCAAGCAGCGCGGCAACGCGCCGGAGTTCAATTGCGTCTATCACAATTGGACCTATGACCTGACCGGCGCGCTCACCGGCGTCGCGTTCCGCAAGGGCGTGGGCGGCAAGGGCGGGCTGGACGCGGATTTCGATTTCTCCGCCCATGGGCTCGAACGCCTGCGCGTGGAGACTTACGGGCAAATGATCTTCGGCACGTTCTCGCAGGAGACGCCGCCCTTCCGCGACTACATCGGCGCGGAATTATGCGCCAATATCGATCGCGTCTTCGTGAAGCCGCTCAAGGTTCTGGGCTATCATTCGCAGATCCTGCCCAATAATTGGAAGCTCTACGCGGAGAACAACAAGGATTCCTACCACGCCAGCCTCCTGCATGTGTTCCACAACACGTTCGGCGTAGTGCGGCCCAATATGGGCGGCGGGGTGAAGATCTCGCCCAACGGCTGGCACCATCTCAGCTACACGGTGCGCAACGCCGATTCCGACGATGCGGTGGGGCGCGAGAAAGTGCGCTCGCTGAAGGAGTCCTACAAGCTCCACGACGCCCGCATGATGGAGCACAGGCTCGAACTGGGCGACCTGACGACGAACGCCATCCAGACCGTGTTTCCCACGCTGGTCGTGCAGCAGATCCTCAACGCGCTCGCCGTGCGCCAGATCGTGCCCAAGGGCGTCGACCGCACGGAGCTTGTGTGGACCATTCTGGGCTTCGCCGACGACGACGCGCAGATGCAGGAGCTGCGCCTGCAGGTGAACAATCTCGTGGGGCCCGCCGGCCTCATCTCCATGGAGGACGGCTGCGTGGGCGGATGGGTGCAGCAGGCGGCGAAAGCCGATCCGCAGGCGATGACCGTCATGCCCATGGGCGGGCGCGGCGTGGAGGCGAGCGAGGGCTCGCGCGTGACGGAAGCCGCCGTGCGCGGCTTCTGGCGGGGCTGGCGCGCCCTGATGGGCGTTTGAGGGAGGCTGCACCATGAACGCGACCCGTCTCGAGGCCGATCTCGCCCTGCGCCAGCGCCTGGAAGATCTTTACGCCGATTACGTCCACGCCATCGACGACGACCGGCTGGAGGACTGGCCGGGCTTTTTCGTCGCAAGCGGCGTCTATCGCATCGCCACGCGCGAAAACCGCGACCTCGGCCTGCCGCTCAACCTCATGTATTGCGACGGCCGCGGCATGATGGAGGATCGCGTCGCCGCCTTGCGCACGGCCAATATCTACGAACCCCATGTTTACAATCACGCGGTGAGCGCCTTGCGCGTGACGGAGAACGAGACGGGAACGATCCGGGCCCGCAGCAATTTCTCAATTCTCCGCACGGTTAACGGCGGAGAGACGTCAGTCTACGCTTGCGGGCGCACCTATGACGAAATCGTCGAGGAACAAGGCCTTCTGCGCTTTCGCGAGCGCCTTGTGGTGCTGGATTCGCGGCAGATCGACACGCTTCTGGCGATCCCGATCTGAGGCCGAAGGGCCGGCCGGGCTCCCGCCGCGCGCCGCGCCGACTCGCAATGCTCCGCTTGGCGCCGTAAGGTGGGCTCGCTGATCGGGAGTTGCGTATGAGTGCCGCCGGCAACAGGAATTCGCCCCGCGACATCGTTCGCCGCATGGCGGATCGCGGAAAACGCCTGCGCATGGGCGAGGGCGGATCGTGGCGACGCGAAAGCTTTCGCTTGCCGCGCGAAGCCGCGCGCGACAAGGCGCGCGAATGGTTCGAGCGCTTTCCCAAGGCCGCCTATATGACCGAGATCGAATTCTGGCGCGAACTCGACGGCGACATGATCGAATTCACCATCCGTCGCCTGCCAAGCGCGGACTGAAAAGCGCTGACTGAAACGCGCTGACTGAAAAGCGCGGACTGACTTGCGCTGACTGACTTGCCCCGATCAAGGCGCGGGCGCGCTTGCGTCCGGCGCGCCGATCTCCAGCACCTGCCCCGTCACGACAGCCGCTTGCGCCAGATAGGCGAGGGCCGCGCCCGCTTGCGCGGGATCGAGCGCCGCGCCCGCCCGCGCGGGCGCAAGCGCATTGACGCGGACCGGCGCGAGCTTGCGCGCGAGCGCGCGCACGCATCCCTGCAAGGCGTCGCGATCGGGCCCCTGCGCGCCGGCCATCAGCACGACGCAGGCGTCAGGCGCCTCCGCGCGCGCGGCCTCCCGGGCGAAAGCCTGCGCCGCCGTCAATGCGCGCGCCGACGGCATGGTCGCCTCCCCCTCCGCCTCCGCCGCGGCGTCGGCCGCGTCGATGGCGAGCAGGGGCCCGGCCGACACCGGCGCGAGGGCGGCGCGCAGCGCCTCGGCCAGCGTCGCGTCCGCCACCGCAAGCCGCGCGAAGGCGGGGATCTGGGAGTCAGTCTTCGTCATGCCGCGCAGAATAGACGGCGAGGCGCGCAACAAGCAAACAGGCCCTGCGCAAGATTTGAGTAACCGAAATGATGCATGGGCGCGGGCCCTTTTCACCTTCGTTTAACCACGATCGACGGCGATGGGGCCGAAGGTGAACGCGAAGAAACGAATTCGACTTCCATACGCGGTCTTTGACACGAACATGCCGCATTTGGCGCATGACTCGTAAAGCTGGAAGTTCGAATTCGGTTACCTTTGGCGGCTATTCGTTAGCCATGGGCGGCCGTTTTGATCTGGCCCGCACCTTGTGGAGTTGAGTGTCATGCGTAAAATCCTTTTGTCGGCCGCAGCGCCGGCTCTTTTCGTTTCTTCAGCCATGGCCGCTGACCTTCCGCGTCGCACGCCGTCGCAATATCCCCAGCCGGTCTATTCGTCCGCGCCCGCCTCTTTCGTCTGGTCGGGCTTTTACGCAGGCTTGAACGCCGGCTATGGCTGGATGGGCTTCGGCGATGTCGGCGACGCCCATTTCGGCAGCCCGGCCGGGTTCGCCCTTGGCGCCACGGCGGGCTTCAATCACCAATACGCCAACAATGTCGTCGTGGGCGTCGAGGGCGACCTCAATTGGATGAAGCTCGACACGTCGAAGGCGGTCGGCGCGGCTGCGCCCTACACCACCTATTCGGCTGACGTGAGCTGGATGTGGACGGCGCGCCTGCGCGCCGGCTATGCGGTGGAGCGCGCCTTGCTCTATGTGACGGCGGGCTATGCGGGCGCCAGCATCGACGCGCGTTACTCCAATCCCGGCGACGCCGCCGCCACCGTTCCCGTGGCCGCCAGTTCGGGCGCGAGCGACCGATTCCATCACGGCTGGGCGATGGGCCTTGGTCTCGAATACGCCTTCACGAGCAATGTTTCGATGAAGGGCGAATATCTCTACGCCAATCTGGCGGAGAAAAGCTCCTTCGCCGCCGGCTATGCGACGAAGATCGATCCGTCGATCTCGCTCGTGCGCATGGGCGTGAACTACCGCTTCTGATCGAAGCCGAAGAGCGAAAGGCCCGCAGGCGCCGCCTGCGGGTCTTTCATTCGCGCAGCCTCACGCGACGTCTTCGACGCGCGCGCGCGCTTGCGGGCCGCCCATGCGGCTGGCGAGCCAGGGCAGGAGAACGCGCGCTTCCTGCGCCAGCACATGGGGCGGATTGATCACCGCCAGTCCCGTGCCCACCAGCCGGCCCTCCGCCGTGGGCGGGGCGAGCGACAATTCGAGCCGCAGGATTTTCTCGACGCCGGCGGCGCGCAGATCCCCATAGAACGCATCCGTCGCGCGCTCGTCCTTCACGGGATGCCAGAGCGCATAGACGCCCGTCGGCCATTTGCGCCAGGCGTCCAGAAAGGCCTGCGCCATGCGCTCGAATTCATCCACGCTTTCGAAGGGCGGATCGACGACCACGAGCCCGCGCCGCTCGGGCGGCGGCACATAGGCTTTCAGCGCCATATATCCGTCGATCTCGATGCATTTCATGCGCCGGTCGCGCCCCATCGTCTCGCGCAGCGCGCGAAAATCCTTCGGATGCAATTCGCACAGGATCAGCTTGTCCTGCGAGCGCAGCAGATATTGGGCGAGGGCGGGCGAGCCGGGATAGGCGGCGGGGCGGCCCTGTTCGTCGCGTTCGCCCAGCGCGGCGAGCCAGGGCGCGAGCAGGTCGGCCAGCGGGCCGGGCAGGCCGCGCAGCGGAATGGCGCCGACTCCGCCGCGCCATTCGAGCGTGCGTTGCGCCTCTTCGCCGGCGAGATCGTAGCGCCCGACGCCCGCATGGGTGTCGAGATAGCGCATCGGCGCGTCCTTCTGCGTCATATAGACGAGGATGCGCGACAGCAGGAGATGTTTGAACACGTCTGCGAAATTGCCCGCATGAAACGCGTGACGATAATTCATGATCGGGCTTTCTGCGCCGCTAGAGGATCGGCGGCGCCTTGATTTCGCGCGCGCGGCAGGATTGGCGCGCGACGTCGGGGCAGGCGCGGAATTCGCGCAGGTCCTTGCTCATGCAGATGCGCACTTCCTCCAGCAGGCCGCGCTGGCAGGTCACCGCCATCATGCCCGGCCGCAAGCCGCGATTGGCGGCGAAAAAGGCGCGTTGCACATCCATGGGATCAAGCGCGCGCGCTGCGCGGCGCTTGGAACGCGTCTGGAACGCTCACCAGATCGCGGGCGCGGCGCGCATCGGCGAAATATTCGGACGGGGCCCGCCCCGTGCAGGTTCCGTGCTTGCGCCATTGGTGGCGCGCCAGCCCCTCCGAGGGGAAGATCGCGCGCGCCTCCTCCAGCGCCGCGCGCGGGGGCGTGCGGCCGGAGTCGCAGAAACTGGGGAAGCCGCGTTCGTATTGCGGCCACAGGCCATGCACCACGAAGCCATGGCCGGCGCCGGGGGCGCATTGCTCGCGGCCCTTCTCCGCGCCCTCCAGCGCGCAGAAGCTCGACGACCAGGAGAGGGCGAGCACGTAGAAATCGAAATCCCCGGCGCGGTTTTGCGCGGAGGCGCCGGCGCAGGTGAGGGCGAAAGCGACTGCGGCTAGCGCGAGCCGGAGCGGCACTCGGCGCCCCATGCGAGATTGCGGTCGAGCCCTGCCACGCACCATTCCACCCCCCAGCCCCAGCCGATGATTCCAAGTTTCTCGCCTACGACATACACGGTCTTGCGCGTCTTGCCGTCGCTCATCAGCGCCGCCGCCTCGCATTGGCGACGGGGAATGTAATCGAGCCCCGCGCTGCGCAGCCCCGTTTCGCGCACGCTTTCGAGCGCCACCACCTGCAGGCCCGAGCTCCAATAGGCGCGCTCGCGATGATGGAAGCGGGCGACCAGTTTGTCGAGCACGGCGGGATCCCAGCACGCGGGCAGCCAGCCCGAATAGGCGTGGTCCCTCTGCTCGGCGGGGGTGAGCGGGCGCGCCTGCGCCGCGGTCTCCGTCAGGCCCATGGCTGCGGCGACGATCGCGGCCGCGGCCCATCCCATTCGCATCCTGCTCGTCGCCATTCTGCGCTCCCGTTGCGTTCAGGGCGACGATGCGCGGACGCGCGCAAGCGGTCAAGGGTTTGTAAGCGGCGCCGTTTCACTCCGCCTTTTTCTGGTAATCCTTCACGTCGGAGAAAACGATCTGCGGCCATTTCTCCTGTTCGTATTTCAGCGCCCAGGCCGATTGCGCCATGAAGACGGGCGCGTCGTCGAGATCGGCGGCGATGGAGGCGGGATAGGCGCGGATGAATTTCTCCATCTCCGCCTTGTCCTGGCTCGCAATCCAGCGCGCCAGTTCGAAACGGCTCTGCTCGAAGGCGACGGGCAGTCCATATTCCGCCTGCAGCCGCTCTTGCAGCACGTCGAGCTGGAGCGCGCCCACCACGCCGACGATGGCGCCCGAACCGTCATTGGGGATGAAGGTCTGCACCACGCCTTCCTCGGCCATTTGCTGCAGCGCTTCGCGCAGTTTCTTGGCCTTCATCGCGTCGTTCAGCTTCACGCGGCGCAGGATCTCCGGCGCGAAGCTCGGCACGCCGCGGAAGACGATCTGCTCGCCCTCCGTCAGCGTGTCGCCGATGCGCAGCGTGCCGTGGTTGGGGATGCCCACCACGTCGCCCGCCCACGCTTCGTCGGCGATGGCGCGCTCCTGCGCGAAGAAGAATTGCGGCGCGGTGATCGCCATGGATTTGCCGGTGCGCACCAGTTTCGCCTTCATCCCGCGCGTGAGCTTGCCCGAACACACGCGCATGAAGGCGATGCGGTCGCGATGGTTGGGATCCATATTCGCCTGGATCTTGAACACGAAGCCCGTCATTTTCGGCTCGCGCGCGTCCACCATGCGCTGGGCGGAGGCCTGCGCGCGCGGGGGCGGGGCATAGGCGCCCAGCGCGTCGATGAGGTCGCGCACGCCGAAGGTGCGCAGCGCCGAGCCCCAATAAAGCGGCGTGAGATGGCCTTCGCGGAAGGCCTCCTGATCGAAGGGCTTCAGCGCGTCCACCGCCAGGCCGATCTCTTCGCCGAAGGCGGCGCGCTCGTGCTCGGGCAGAAGCCCCGCCACGGCGGGATCGGCGGGGCCGTTCACCTTATAGGGCTCTTCGTCGCGATCGATGCGGCGCACGGTGGAATTGAGAATGTCGTAAGTGCCCGCGAAGGTCTTGCCGCTGCCGATGGGCCAGGTCATGGGCGCGGCGTCGAGGGCGAGCGTGCTTTCGATCTCGTCGATCAGCTCGAAGGGGTCGCGCGTCTCGCGGTCCATCTTGTTGACGAAGGTCACGATGGGAATGTCGCGCAACCGGCAGACTTCGAATAATTTGCGCGTGCGCGCCTCGATGCCCTTGGCCGCGTCGATCACCATCACGGCGGAATCGACGGCGGTGAGCGTGCGATAGGTGTCTTCCGAGAAATCCTCGTGGCCCGGCGTGTCGAGCAGGTTGAAGACATGGCCGCCATATTCGAACGTCATCACCGAGGTGACGACGGAAATGCCGCGCTCGCGCTCGATGCCCATCCAGTCCGAGCGGGTCTGGCGCCGGTTCGCCTTGGCGCGCACCTCGCCGGCGAGCTGGATCGCGCCGCCGAACAGCAGCAGCTTTTCGGTGAGCGTCGTCTTGCCCGCGTCGGGATGCGAGATGATGGCGAATGTGCGCCGCCGGCTGACGGGATCTTGGTCGGGCATGACGTCCTCGGAAAAGGGCGGCGGGCGGGCCCGCGCCTTCGCCGGGGGTTTGCCCCAAGGGCGGACGGAAGGCAAATTCAGCTTTACACGGCTCGCCTGAGCGGGCACGCCCTTGGGATGGAGCGCGCCCCGCAAGATCCCCTCGACGATCCCGTCGAAGGCAAACCCGTCGAAGGCAAGCCCTTCGAAGGCAAGCCCTTCGAAGCCCAGCGCATCGATTTGGCGCTGGTGACCCGCGGCCATTTCGCCAGCCGGGCCCGCGCGCGCGAGGCGATCGAGGCCGGGCTCGTGCGGCTGGACGGGCGCGTGGTGCGCAAACCCTCCGAAACGGCGACGCCCGCGTCGCGGATCGAGGCGCAGGCGCCCCATCCCTGGGTGTCGCGCGCGGGGCTCAAGCTCGTCGCCGGGCTTGATGCGTTCGGCGTCGATCCGGCCGGCGCCGCCTGTCTCGATCTGGGCGCCTCCACCGGCGGCTTCACGCAAGTTCTGCTCGCGCGCGGGGCGGCGCAGGTCGCGGCGGTGGACGTCGGCCATGGCCAATTGCACGCCAGCCTGCGCGCGGATCCGCGCGTGCGCTCCATGGAAGGCGTGGACGCGCGCGCGCTGGAGCGCGGGCATTTCAGCGCGCCGCCTTCCATCGTCGTCTGCGACGTGAGCTTCATCTCGCTGAAACTCGTCCTGCCGCATGCGCTGGCGCTGGCGGCGCCGGGCGCGCGGCTTGTCGCGCTCGTGAAGCCGCAGTTCGAGGCGGGGCGGGCTTTTG
>CAIXDD010000276.1 GCA_903918155.1 uncultured Hyphomicrobiales bacterium | reverse complement strand
GTCTCGCCCAGCTGGATGCGCGCCTCCCCGGCCGGCGCCGCCCGCTTCTCGCGGGGCAGGACGAGCGGGGCACCCGCCGCCAACGCGCCAAGGCCCGCCAGAAGGGCGAGCCAAAAGGGCCAATTGGGCCAAGAGGACCAAGAAGACCGAGCGGGCCCCTCCGCAGACGGGCGGGCTGGCGTGCGCGAGGGCCGGACCATGAAATTCCACATAGACGATTCGCGCGCTCAAGCCCATGTTGTTCGCGCATGTCGATCGCGCATGTCGATCGCGGTCGGTCATGAAGGGGGGCGCATTGCGCCGGCGCGCCCCTTCGCCTTAGGCTGGCGCGGCGCTCCGCTCGCAAGGAGCGCAGGGAGGGGAGACTTATGGCTTTTCAGATGAGGACGATCGCGCTGGCGGCGCTGGGCGCGCTGGCGGCGGCGGGCGCGGCGCGCGCGCAGGATGTGGTGAAGGTGGGGCTTGTGTCCTCGCAGACGGGGCCGTTCGCCGCCGTGGGCCGGCAGATGGAAGGCGGCGTGCGCCTTTACATGCAGGAGCATGGCGACCGCGTCGCGGGCAAGCGCATCGAGCTGATCGTCAAGGACGACGGCGGCGTCGCCGACCAGACGCGCCGGCTCGCGCAGGAGCTGGTGACCAACGACCGCGTGCATGTGCTCGCCGGATTCACGCTCACCCCCGGCGCGCTCGCCACGGCGCCCGTCGCCACCCAGGCCCGCACGCCGATGATCGTGATGCTGGGCGCGACCTCGATCATTCCCGACCGCTCGCCCTTCATCGTGCGCACGAGCCTTTCGGTGCCCCAGCTCGCCTATCCCTTCGCGGAATGGATCCATGGGCAGGGCGCGAAATCGCTCGTCACCTTCGTGTCCGATTACGGCCCCGGCATCGATTACGAGACTTACGTCTCCACCGCTTTCGAGGCGAAGGGCGGCAAGATCGCGCAGAAGATCCGCGTGCCGCTCGCCAATCCCGAATTCGCGCCCTTCCTGCAACGCCTCGTCGATCTCAAGCCCGACGCCGTTTTCGTCTTCGTCCCCTCGGGCGGCGTGGGCGTGTCGCTGATGAACCAGCTCCGCGAGCGCGGCGTCGCGCAGAGCGGCGTGAAAATCTATGCGGAAGGCAGCATGCTGGATGACGATTCGCTCAATTCCATGGGCGATTCAGCGCTGGGCATGGTCAGCTCGCACACGTATTCCGCCGCTCATCCCGGCGCCAAGAACCAGGCTTTCGTCGAAGGCTATCGCAAGCTGAACGGGCGCAGGCCCAATATCGTCGCCGCCTATGGCTACGACGGCATGCATCTCGTCTATGAATCGCTGAAGAAGACCAATGGCGACACGGACGGCGAAAAGCTCGTCGCCTCCATGATGGGCATGGAATGGGAGAGCCCGCGCGGACCCGTGAAAGTGGATCCCGCCACGCGCGACCTCATCCAGAACGTCTATGTACGCCGCGCGGAGCGGATGAGCGACGGCGAAGTGTATAATGTGGAGTTCGCCGCCATTCCCGCGACGAAAGACCCCACGCGCCCCGCCAAGTAAGGCGGGTTTCACACGCAGGGCCGCGCGCCTGGCGCGCGGCCGTTCCTCGGGACATGCGCCATGCCGATCTACGCCATCGACGAATTCGAACCGCAATTGCCTGCCGAAGGGCGCCGTTTCATAGCGCCCGACGCCACGCTCATCGGCAAGGTGCGGCTTGAGGAGGATGCGAGCGTCTGGTTCGGCTGCGTGCTGCGCGGCGACCGCGACTGGATCAGCATCGGCGCGCGCTCCAATGTGCAGGACCTCACGGTGATGCACACCGATCCCGGCTCCCCGCTCACGGTGGAATCGGATTGCACCATCGGCCATGGCTGCGTGCTGCATGGATGTTTCATCGGCGAGGGATCGCTGATCGGCATGGGCGCGACGATCCTCAACGGCGCGCGCATCGGGCGCAATTGCCTCGTGGGCGCCAATGCGCTCGTCACCGAAGGCAGGGTCTTCCCCGACGGCAGCCTCATCGTGGGCGCGCCGGCGAAGGCCGTGCGCGAGCTGGACGAGGCGTCGATCGCGCGCATGCGCCGGGGCGCGCAGCATTATGTGGAGAACGCGCAGCGCTACCTGCGCGGCCTGCGCAAGCTCAGCGACTAGAGGCGGATGTTTTCGTCGAATGTGTCGGCGGGCAGCAGGCGCAGGAATTCCATGGCGAAGAACTCGCCCTGCACGCGCACGACGCGCCCCCTGGTGGAGCCGACCGTGACGATCTCCCCCTCCGCCGGGCTGCGTTCGCTTTCGATCACCGCGCCCGCGAGCGAGACTTCCAGCACGCTCACGTTCAGCGACCGCCCGTCCGCGAAGACCAGCTTCGCCTCGCGATGGATCGGCGTGAGGGGTTCGTCGCGGCGCTTTTCCCCATCGTCGAACAGGTCTCGGTTGGCCAGCCATGTGATGCGGTCGGCGAGCTTGTCGCGCTTGACCGACGTCATCTCGAACTTCACCGCGAAGCCGCCCTCGATCTGGCGCACGATCTGGCCTTCGAGCCGGCCGATCTCGTCGATATAGACGATGACGCGCTGGCCCGGTTCGCCGGTCTCGGGGGCGAACAGCGCCGCCCCGCCCGCCGACACGTCGATGGTCTGGAGAGGATATTCGGCGCGTCCGTGGATCATGTAGCGGCCGAGCAGCTCCAGCTTCGTGCGCGCGTGTTTGCGCCGCTCGCGATGGGCCGCCGCCGCGACGCCAAGGGTCGCCACCGCTGCTTCAAGCGACAAGTTTACGCTCCATACGCTCAATCAACACGGGGTCCAGTCTAGGACGGTCGCGTTAAAGGCGGATTACCGGCGCCCCTGCGCGAAGCCCGCGATCAGGCAGGCCTCGCCGCGCGGGCCGTTGCGCACGGGCAGAAGCAGGAACGCGGGCGAGGCGGGGACGAGATCGGGCGACGGGCGGGCGGCGTCC
>CAIXDD010000275.1 GCA_903918155.1 uncultured Hyphomicrobiales bacterium | reverse complement strand
CTCTTGCCGTCGTCCACGCTCCCACAGGTGATGAAGCGCAGGCTGCTCTTGCTCTCATGCGCGTTGAGATAGGCGGCGATGTCTTGTTCTGCCAGCGCACCCATCAGAAGTAACCTTCCTGCTTCTTCTTCTCCATGGACCCAGGCGCATCATTGTCGATGAGCCGACCCTGCCGCTCGGAACTGCGCGCATTGAGCGTCTCAGCGATCACGGCCTCGAGAGAATCCGCATCGCTCTCGATGGCGGCGGTCAGAGGCCAGCACCCAAGCGTCCGGAAACGCACGCGGCGCATCTCGGTCTTTTCGCCAGGCTCAAAGGGAAAGCGATCGTCATCGACCATGATGAGCTGACCGCCACGCTCGACCACAGGACGCTGCGCGGCGAGATAAAGCGGAACGATCGGAATGTTCTCGGCGCGGATGTATTGCCAGACGTCCAATTCCGTCCAATTGCTGATCGGAAAGACGCGAATGGAATGTCCCGGTTGAATGGAGGTGTTGTAGAGAGACCATAGCTCCGGGCGCTGGGCTTTCGGGTCCCAGCGATGGCCCTGCGAGCGGAAGGAGAAAATGCGCTCTTTGGCGCGGCTTTTTTCCTCGTCGCGACGCGCGCCGCCGAACACGATGTCAAAGCCGTGGGCGTCAAGCGCCTGCTTGAGCGCTTGCGTCTTCATGACATCCGTATGATAGCCGCTGCCATGCGTGAACGGCCCGACGCCTGCGGCCAAGCCCTCCGGATTGGAGTGCACGATGAGCTTCATGCCGCTTTCAGCCGCCACCCGATCACGCATGGCGTACATGTCACGAAACTTCCAGCGCGTATCCACATGAAGCAACGGAAAGGGCGGCGGCGCCGGATAGAACGCCTTCTTCGCGAGATGCAGCATCACGGAAGAATCCTTGCCGATCGAATACATCATCACGGGATTGCGGCCAGCCGCCACCGCTTCGCGGATGATCTCGATCGATTCACATTCAAGCGCGTTCATTGATGCTCACAGAATGGTTTCGGTTTCGAAGCGCAGCGCCGGGGGCGGCGCCGGCGCGCGAACGCCATAGGACTGGCTGATCGCCTTCAGCTGCCAGCGAATAGCCGCGCGCAAGCCCGCCGCGACAGCGCCCGGAACGCCGTCGGAAACCTCAAGCAGATCGGCAAGCGCCAGCAAATTTCCGCTGCGCACCCGATCAAAAGCCTCATCCGCCACCTCGACGGGAAATTGATTCAAGACTCGCCGCAAAACAGTGCGCGGAACGCGAGGCCCGTTCTTTTGACCCAATTTCAAATGGGCGAGACGCACGGCCCCGTCCTTCACATCATGCGTCGGCAGCGCCAGTTTCTCTTCGACAACCGTCTTGTCGTAGCCGACCCCGATGACCAGCGACTGCCCCTGGCTCAATGGCACGCGTATGGGCAGGCTGAAGGCGCATTGCTCAGGACCTGCAAAGCCGTAATTGAAAAAACGCGCGATCGGATCGCTGGCCCGATTGTAGTTGACGAGGATTTCGCCATCGAATGTCCCCTCGACGCGTATTCCATCTTTCGTGTCGTAGTTTCCGCCATCCGCCGAATGATTGATAAGCTCGATCATCGGCATGATCACCGCTTTTCCCTTATAGGCGATCCGTCGGGAATTGAGGAAACTGCGGCGGAGAACCTCGTTCCAATCGCCGGCCTGACTTGCAGCGAGATTGACGAGGCGCAGATCG
>CAIXDD010000274.1 GCA_903918155.1 uncultured Hyphomicrobiales bacterium | reverse complement strand
GTCGCACCAGATCTCCGGCCCGCGCGCCGGCCTGATCAACAGCGAGTTCGACAACGCCTTCCTCGATAGCCTCACGGGCGACGCCTCGAAGGCGTCGGGCATCCGCCATATCGAATTCATGCGCGAGGCCGGCGCCGAGGGCATCGAAATGGTGATGTGGCTCGTCGCGCGCGGCGCGCTCGACGAGGAAGTGAAGCCGGTGCATCGCTTCTACACCGTGCCCGCCTCCAACACCGCCGTGGGCCACCTCATTCTCGAGAACAAGGCCGCCCCGCTCGCCGCCGAGTGAGCGCGGCGCGCCCGCGCGCAGGTCAGGCGCGCGCCATATGCAAGCCAAAGAGACTGCGGCCGGGAGCGATCCCGGCCGTTTTCGTTGGGCCGATCAGCCGCGCCGGATCGCGAAGCTCGCCACATAATCGTCGGGCTTGGCGGGATCGAAGCGTTTGCCCATCACGGTGATGTCGCGCGCGGGCGCGGGCGCGGGCAGGCCTGCGTCCTTCATGGCCTTCGCCGCATCGGTGGCGCGGAAGACGTCGCGCGCCACCTTGGCGTAATCGACGTCGCCCTTGATCTGGCCCCAGCGTTTCATCTGCGAAAGAATCCACACGGCGAAACTTTCATAAGGGAAGGGGTCGAAGGTCACGCGATCGGGATCGCGCTTCACGCCGCCCAGCCCGTCCGCGTAGACGCCTGTTAGCACCTGCTCCAGCACCGGCAGCGGCGCGTTGAGATAATTGGCCGGCGCGATGGCCTCCGCGATCTGCTTGCGGTTCTCGGCCTTGGAGGCGAAGGCGGCGGCCTCCACGATGGCGCGCAACAAGGCGGCGTAGGAATTGGGCGCCTGATCGATGAAGTCCCGGCTCGCCGCGAAGGCGCAGCAGGGATGGCCGTCCCAGATCTCCTTCGACAGGAGATGGATGAAGCCGACGCCGTCATAGACCGCGCGTTGCACGATATTGTCGGGCGCGAGGAAGCCGTCGATATTGTCGGCGCGCAGGTTCGCCACCATTTCCGGCGGCGGCACGGAGCGCAATTGCACGTCGCGATCGGGATCGAGCCCGTGCTCGGCGAGATAATAGCGCAAGAGATAGGCGTGGTTTGAATATTCGAAGGGAATGGCGAGTTTCAGCCCCTTCCAATTTTTCGGATCGCGATTGTCCTTGTGCTTCATCGAGAGGCAGATCGCCTGACCGTTCACGTTTTCGATGGCCGCCACCGCGAAGGGCTGCGCCGTCGAGCCAAGCCCCATGGTGATGGCGAGCGGCATGGGCGCCAGCATATGCGCGGCGTCGAATTCCTTGTTGATCGTGCGGTCGCGCACGATGGCCCAGCCGGCCGCCTTCACCACCTCCACGTCGATGTTCTGCTTGGCGTAGAAGCCCATGGGCGCGGCCATGATGATGGGCGTGGCGCAGGTGATCGGGATGAAGCCCACTTTCAGGTTCTTCTTCTCCGGCGCGCCCGCCTGCGCGAAAGCCTGCGTCGCGGCGGCCACGGGGAACAGGGCGCCCAGCGCGGCCGCGAGCGTGCCCGCGCCGACGCCGCGCAGCAGCGCGCGCCGGTGCAGGGGATCGGGCGCGATGGCGCGCAGCAAGGCGCGCTCCACGAAGCCCGTGTAGAGCTTCTCGTCGTCGGCCGCGCTGGCGGGCAGCGCCGTGAAGGCGCGCTCATGCTCGGTCTGCGAGGCGTGCGCGCCGCAGGCGCAGCCTGATTTCAACGAATAGGGGCTGACGTTGGGACTGGCTTTTGCGTCGTCTGACATGGCGCTCTCCTGTCGCATCCATTCGCCTTCGGCGTTGCGCCGACGGTCGTCTTGGCCGCGCGTCACGCGGTCGTCGTCGCCGAGAGTTCGGCTTCGAGAAAATCGAGCCGGTCCTGGCCGAAGAACATCGAGTCCCCGATGAAATAAGTGGGCGCGCCGAATACGCCGGCCGCGACGGCCGCTTGCGTGCAGGCCTCAAGTCGCGCGCCCGCCTCCTCCGACCGCGCGGCGCGCAGCAGCGCGGTCTCGTTGAGGCCGCATTCGCGCGCGAGCGCGCCGATCACCTGCGGGTCGGCGATGTCGAGATCGCGCGCCCATGTGGC
>CAIXDD010000273.1 GCA_903918155.1 uncultured Hyphomicrobiales bacterium | reverse complement strand
CGCGCCATGGCCGCGCCTGCGCCGCGAAGTGAAATATGGCGCGGCGAGCCGCGTCGATTTCCTGCTCGAAGGCGACGGCGCGCCGCCCTTCTATGTGGAGGTGAAGAACGTGCACCTCATGCGCGAGCCCGGCCTCGCCGAATTCCCAGATTGCGCCACCGCGCGCGGCGCGAAACATATGAGCGAACTCGCCGGCATGACGCGTGCAGGCGCGCGCGCCTGCGTTGTGTTTCTCGTGCAGATGAACGCCGACCGCTTCACCATCGCCAGCGATCTCGATCCCGTCTATGCGCGCGCCTTTCTGGCCGCGCAGGCCGACGGCGTGGAGGCGATCGCGGTGGCCTGCGACGTCTCGCTGGAGGGCGTGCGCCCGGCGCGCAGGATTCCCGTCCTGCCGCCGCCGATCCCGCCTGCGGCGACAGGCGCGAGAGGAGGATCGGGAAGAGCAAAGGCCTCGCGCGCCTGACGAATCGCGAAAAGATCGGAAAAGCCGCCGCAGCGCTTGCGTCCGCCGGGGTTTTCCCTAGATTCCAGCGATCACTCCACACGGACATCCCATGACCTTCGTTGAAGCGGACCTCGCGCCGGGCCGCAAAACCGGACAGATCAAGCTGCACGGCCCCGCGGCCTTCGAAAGCATGCGCAAGGCCGGCCGCCTGGCGGCGGAGGCGCTCGACGCGCTGACCGACTTCGTGCAGCCCGGCGTGACGACCGACCGGCTCGACCGGCTGGCGTTCGATTTCGCGATGGACCACAAGGCCTATCCCGCGCCTCTGGGCTATCGCGGCTATCGCAAGTCGATCTGCACCTCCATCAATCACGTCGTCTGCCACGGCATTCCCGACGCCAAGCCGCTGCGCGAAGGCGACATCGTGAACATCGACGTCACGCTGATCGCGGACGGCTGGCATGGCGATTCGAGCCGCATGTACGCCGTGGGCGAAATCGCGCGCCGCGCGGAGCGGCTGATCGAAGTCACCTATGAATCGCTGATGCGCGGCGTCGACGCCGTGAAGCCGGGCGCGACCACGGGCGACATCGGCTGGGCGATTCAGGAATATGCGGAGGCGGAGCGCTGCTCGGTCGTGCGCGATTTCTGCGGCCATGGCCTTGGCCAATTGTTCCACGACGAGCCCAACATTCTCCATTACGGGCGCAAGGGAGAAGGCGTGAAGCTGCGGCCGGGCATGTTCTTCACCATCGAGCCGATGATCAATCTCGGCCGCCCGCAGGTGAAGATCCTGCCCGACGGCTGGACCGCCGTGACGCGCGACCGCTCGCTCTCCGCGCAATTCGAACATACGATCGGCGTGACGGAGACGGGCTGCGAGATCTTCACCCTCTCGCCTGCGGGAATGCACCGGCCGCCTTACGCGCCCGGCCAGCCGCTGCGCTGAGCCCGCCGTGGGCAAAGACGACGATCCCCATTACCGCGGCCACCGCACGCGCCTGCGCCAGCGTTTCGAAGACGTCGGCGAACAGGGCATGCCCGATTATGAATTGCTGGAGCTGGTGCTCTTCCGCTCCATTCCCCAGCGCGACGTGAAGCCCCTCGCCAAGACGCTCATCGCCCGCTTCGGCTCCTTTGCGGAAGTGATCGGCGCGCGGCCCGAGCGGCTTGTGGAAGTGGACGGCGTGGGCGAGGCGACGGCCCTCGACTTCAAGATCGTGGAAGCGGCGGCGCGCCGCATCGCGCGCGGGGCCATTCGCCAGCGCCCCGTCCTCGGCTCATGGAAGGACGTGATCGAATATTGCCGCACGGCGATGGCCTTCGCGGACCGCGAGGAATTCCGCATCCTGTTTCTCGACAAGCGCAACCACCTCATCGCCGACGAAGTGCAGAGCGAGGGCACGGTGGATCACGCGCCCGTCTATCCGCGCGAAGTCGTCAAGCGCGCGCTGGAGCTGGCCGCAAGCGCGCTCATTCTCGTGCACAACCATCCCTCGGGCGATCCCACGCCCTCCCCCGCCGACATCCGCATGACGAACGATCTGCAGACCATCGCCAAACCGCTCGGCATCTCGCTCCACGACCACATCATCGTCGGGCGCAACGGACATGCGAGTTTTCGCGGATTGCAATTGCTCGCCTGAGGGCGCGCCCTCAAGGCTTGCCCTCAGAGTTTGCCCTCAGAGTTTGCGCGCGAGCGCCTGCAGGGCTTCCGGCGTGTCCACGTCGATGACGACGCCCTCGTCGGCGACCGGAACCTCGATCACGCCCGCGCGCGCGGCCAGCAGCTTGCGCGCGCCCGCATCGCCCGACAGCGCCGCGACCTCTGCGAACAGCTGCGCGCCGATGAGCGCGGGATTGCCGCGTTCGCCCGCGCGCACCGGCGTCGCCGCGCAGGCGCCCGGCGCCGCGCGAAAGGCCTGCGCAAGCGCGCGCAGGACCGGCGCGCCCACGCGCGGCATGTCGCCCAGCAGGATGAAGGCG
>CAIXDD010000272.1 GCA_903918155.1 uncultured Hyphomicrobiales bacterium | reverse complement strand
TTGAGATCGGTGAAGCCGTCATTGTCGGCGTCGACTTCTGTGATGGTGACTTTCACCTGCAACGGCGTGCTGCCGGAATTCACTTCAGCGGAATCGTCCCCGACGATGAATGTGAGCGCCATGTTCGCCTCCAATGTCTGACCCTGAAAACATGGTCGCGGGAGGGTGTTTTGGGAAATGCGCAAAAGGCGCGCTATCGCGCAAAAGGCGCGCGGACGCGCGAAAAAGAGCGTCTGCGCGCTTCGTGCTTACGCCTTATGGATAGGTTTCTGCGCGCCGGCGGTCAGGCGGGCGTCGTTTCGTCTGCGGGGAAAGCCTGCTCGCCCTGCACGAAGCCGCCGGCCAGCAGGCCGGCGATCACTTCGCGCACGCCCACCTTGCCGTCGGAATCGGCATCCCACCACGCCATGATCTCGGCGGCGGAGGAGGGCGCGGGCGACTCGCTTTCGGGCTCGCTCGTGGGCGCCTGATCGAGCGCGGCCTGGATGTCGGCGGCGTCGAACCATCCCTTGCCCGCCAGATCGTAATCGGAAATGATCTTGCGCGCGTTCTGGATCATGTCGATGCCGGAGGTCAGTTCCGCGCTGGTGATCGCGCCGTCGGCGTCCTCGTCCCAATCGGCGAAATAGGCGGCGGCGTCGCCGATGGAGGAATCGAAATCGCCCATCAGCTTTTCGAATTCCGGCAGCGTGATCGCCTGCGAGGAATCGATGTCGTAGCGCGCGAGCAGGGCGGCTGCGATTTCGGCGGCCGGCGTCTCGTCGATGTTGAACGGGGCGGTCGCCGCGCGCACGCCCGCGATCAGATCCTGCCGCGACAGGCGCAGGTCGCCGTCGCGGTCCCATGATTTCACGACATTCGCCGCAAGCCCCAGCGCCGACACGAGGTCGTCCGCAGACTCCAGACTCACGGCGCCGGTCCCGTCGCCGAATTGCGCGAGCACAGCGTCGGCCGCGTCCATGGCGAGGAAGCCGCGCTCGACTTCCGCGCGCGTGACCTTGCCGTCGCCGTCCGCGTCCCATGTCTCGATCACATTGCCCGCGTCGGCGATGGAGCCCAGCTCGGGATTGGCGAGCCAGACGGACACGACGTCGTCGATGATCACATAGCCTTTGGCTCCGATGTCGTATTTGGCCATCAGCGCGTCGGCGCGTTCGCCCGCCGTCGGGGGCTCCTCTTTCGCCGCGCCATAGGCGGTCAGCTCGCCCCCCGTCACCAGACCGTTGCGATCGGCGTCCAGCGCGTCGAGCGCGGTTTGCGCCTGATACATGCTCATCGCGTAATTGCGCCCATACGAGGGGAAGAGCGTGCAATCGAACAGGGTGGCGCGCAGGGAGAAGGACGTCGGCTGCAGGACGCCGCTCGGCGCCTGCCGCTCCTCCTGCAACTGCAGGGCGGCGAAGGTGCGCTGGAACTCGCCCGCGCTGATCGCCCCGTCGCCATTGCGGTCGAAGCGCTGATGCGATTGCGCGATCGCGGCGTCGCGGCGTGCGACTCCGGGCTGGATCAGTCTCAGGAAATTTGCAGCAAAATCAGACATCTGGCGGTTTCCGCCGATGTATGCAGCAAGTTTCGCGCCGGTTTTCGCTAAGGCGCGATTTGCGTGAGATACCAGGAATAGGTGGCCTTCAGCCCCTCGTTGAGGGGGATGCGCGGCGCCCAGCCCATGCCGCGCAGCAGGCTCGAATCCATGAGCTTGCGCGGCGCGCCGTCCGGCTTGGAGGGGTCGAACGTAAGCTCGGCCTGCAGCCCGACCGCCTGCGCGACATGTTGCGCCAGCGTGCGGATGGAGACTTCCTCGCCCGAGCCCACGTTCACATGCGACTCGGCGGAATAATGGCGGGTGAGAAACAGGATCGCGTCGGCGCAATCGTCGACATGCATGAATTCGCGCTTGGGCGCGCCCGAACCCCAGACGGACAGGGTCGACGCGCCGTCGGTCTTTGCGCGATGGGCCTTGGCGATGAGCGCGGGCAGCACATGGGAGGATTCGAGATCGAAATTGTCGAACGGCCCATAGAGATTGGTCGGCATGGCGCTGATGAAATCCGCGCCGTGCTGGCGGCGGAAGGCCTGGCAGAGTTTGACGCCGGCGATCTTGGCGATCGCGTACCATTCATTGGTCGGCTCAAGCGGCCCGGTGAGCAGCGCGTCTTCGCGCATCGGCTGCGGCGCAAGGCGGGGATAGATGCACGACGAGCCCAGGAAGGTGAGCTTCTCCACGCCGCCGCGCAGCGCAGCGCCCAGCACATTGGTCGCCATGACGAGATTGTCGTAGAGAAAATCAGCCGGCCGCGTGTCGTTGGCGTAGATGCCGCCGACGGTGGCCGCCGCCATCAGCACCGCTTGCGGTCGCCTGTCGGCGAAGAAGCGGTCCACGCCCGCCTGGTCGCGCAGATCGAGTTCCTCGCGCGAGGCGGTGAGAATCTCGCAATCCTGATCGGCGAGACGGCGCACGAGCGCGCGCCCCACCATGCCCCGGTGCCCGGCCACGAAGACACGCTTGCCTGCGAGGCTGAACGGGGTTTGCGTCATGCGCCGCTCCGTCCCGGCGCCATCAGCGCGAGGTCGCTGTCCATCATCTCGCGCACGAGGTCTTCGAGCGTCGCCGTCGGCGTCCAGCCGAGGCGGACCTTCGCCTTGCTGGCGTCGCCCAGCAGAAGATCCACCTCCGTGGGCCTGAAATAACGCGGATCCACCGCCACGAGCACGCGGCCCGTGCGCGCGTCGACGCCCTGTTCATCGACGCCCGAGCCGCGCCATTCGAGCCGCACGCCCACATGGGCGAAGGACAATTCGGTGAACTCGCGCACGGAGCGCGTGACGCCCGTGGCCAGCACGTAATCGTCCGCGGCGTCCTGTTGCAGGATGCGCCACATGCCGTCCACGAAATCGCGCGCATGGCCCCAGTCGCGCTTGGCGTCGAGATTGCCGAGCCACACCTTGTCCTGCAGGCCATGGTGGATGGCGGCGACCGCCCGCGTGATCTTGCGCGTGACGAAGGTTTCGCCGCGCACGGGGCTTTCGTGATTGAACAGGATGCCGTTGGAGGCGTGCAGCCCATAGGCTTCGCGATAATTCACCACGATCCAATAGGCGTAGAGTTTGGCGGCGGCGTAGGGGCTGCGCGGATAGAAGGGCGTGCGCTCGGTCTGCGGCGTCTCCTGCACCTTGCCGTATAATTCGGAGGTCGAGGCCTGATAGAAGCGCGTCTTCTTGTCGAGACCCAGAATGCGGATCGCCTCCAGCAGGCGCAGCACGCCCAGCGCGTCGGAATTGGCGGTGTATTCGGGCGTCTCGAAACTCACCTGCACATGGCTCTGCGCCGCGAGATTGTAAATCTCGTCGGGCTGGGTCTCCTGCACGATGCGGATGATGTTCGTGGCGTCGGTCATATCGCCGTAATGGAGCAAGAGCCGCGCGTCGGGCGCGTGCACGTCTTCATAGATGTCGTCGATGCGCTGGGTGTTCAGGCTCGAGGAGCGGCGCTTCACGCCGTGAACCTTGTATCCCTTCGCCAGGAGAAGGCGGGCCAGATAGGATCCGTCCTGTCCCGTGATGCCGGTGATGAGCGCTGTTTTCATGCGCCGCGTGCTAGCAGGTCCGGCGGCCAAAACCAAGCTGACTCGCGCCAGCGCAAGCCGCGCGCGGGGCGGGGACGCCCGCCGGCGTCCCTCCAAAGCGCGCTGTCAAGCCCGAGCCACCTCCAGCAATTTCACGCAGGCGAGGATCGCCTTGATCCGCGGCGTGGGCGCGCCCACGATCTCGCCCAGCTCCACGATGGACCCCACGAGCGCGTCGATCTCCGTCTGTCGGCCCGCCAGCACGTCCTGCAACATGGAGGTCTTGTGCTCGCCGACCGCCTCCGCCCCCGCGATGCGCTTCTCCAGCGAAATGCGGAAGCGCACGCCCAGCGCCTCGCCCACGGCCTGCGCCTCGCGCATCATGTCGGCGGCCAGCTCGCGGGTCTCCGGCCGACGGCAGATGCCGGCCAGCGTGGCCCCGGTGAGCGCGCTGATCGGGTTGAAGCTGAGATTCCCCCATAATTTCGTCCAGATCTCGCCGCGCAGGTCGGAGGAGACGGGCGCCTTGAAGCCGGCCCGGGTCAAGGTCTCCGACACGGCGGCGATGCGCTCGCTCTTGCTCTGGTCGATCTCGGCCAGCGAGAAACGCTCGCCCTCGATGAAATGGATGAGGCCGGGCTCGACCAGCTCCGCCGCCGGATAGACGACCGAGCCGATCACCTGATCGATGGGCAGATTGTCCGACACGATCCCGCCGGGATCGACGCTGGCGAGGCGGCGGCCTTCATAGGGGCCGCCCGTCTTCATGAAATACCACCAGGGAATGCCGTTCTGCGCCGTCATGACCAGCGTCTGCGGGCCGAGGGCGGCGCGCACCTGCGCGGCGACGGGCGCGACCTGATGGGCCTTCATGCCAAGCACGATGAGATCCTGCGGGCCTGCCGCGCCGATGTCGCCGGCCACTTTGGGCCGCGTCGAGACCGTTCCCTCGGGCAGGCCCGTGATGGTGAGCCCCTTGCCGGCGATGGCCTCTTTCTGGGCGCCGCGAACGACGACCGTCACGTCTTCTCCGGCGGCGGCGAGGCGACCGGCGAGCAACCCGCCGATCGCGCCCGCGCCGATGATGGCGATGCGCATTGTCTTTTGCTTTCCGCTTGTGCTTTCAGTCGCCCTGACGCACGGCCAGGAACGTGTAATCGGGATCGGAGAGGAAGAATTCGCTCTTGGGCGCCTGCCGCTTCAAAAGCTCCAGGCGCGCGCCCTGCTCCTTGCCGCGCCCCACGGGAATCGTGTTCATCACGGGATTGATGCCGATCACCTCGTCGAGATCCGCCTTCAGCGCGGACAGGTCGTCCACGGTGAAGCCGATATGGTCCATGCCGGTCGGCAGGATGCTCTGGCCCAGATAATTCTTGATGCGCCAGGGAAGAATGGCGAGGGTCATGCGGCCGTCGGTCAGATAGATATTGTCGTCGTCGGCGCTTTTGGGCGCATCCTGCAGCTCGAAGATCTCGCGATAGAAATCGGCCATCTCCTGCGGCCGCAGGGTGCGCAGCGCCACATGGGAGATATAGCGCGAGCGGCGTTCGCCCGCGTTCTCCACATAGATCGCCGTGCGGTTGGCCATGTCGCGCTGGGACAGGTCGAACACATTGCCGTCGGGGTCGTTCGCGGTGATGCCGGCGAAAGGCCGCGTGCCGGGACGCTGCACCCAATCGGCGTGCTTGAACTTGGACAGGCGCTTGAACACGGTCTCGACGTCCTCGACCTCGACGCCGAAATGATCGAGCCCTGCGGGCCGGCCCGCCTTGCGCGGATTGATGTTGAGGCCGACATAGCCGTCGCCCACCGTCATGGCGCGTTCCGCGCGCTCCTTGGAGGAGGGGCTCATCTTGAAGACGGCCTCATAGAATTTGGCCAGCAAAGAATAGCGCTCGCTGACGATGGCGACGTGGTTGATCTTGGCGAACATGGATCGGTCCTGTTTCCGTCAGTCTTTTGCGGCGGTGATATTCATGGCCTCGCGGGCCGCCTCGACGATGTCTTTGGGAGAGGAATAAGCGTGCGCGATGATTTTGGCCACGTCGTCTCCTGAAACCTCTTCGATTTCGATGTTCTGGCGCTTCGCCTCCGCGATGAAGGCGGGATCGCGCATCGTGTCGCTGAAGGCCTTCTTGAGCGCGGCCAGCCGGTCGGCGGGCACGTTGGGAGGCGCCAGAACGGGCCTGTCCATGCCTTGCGGGGCGAGCGTCAATTGCAGGATGCGCCGCGTGCGCTCATCCTTGGCGAATTCGATGATCGCGGGCGTGTCGGGGAAGATGTTCTTGCGTTGCAGCGCGATGAGGATCGGCACGGTCACCTTGTTCTGGGTGAACCATTCGGGCCGGGTCGAATTGATCGAGGAGACGAGCCCGCCGCAACGGCCGTGCACTTCGCCCCGCTCCATGGCCATATAGACTTCGTTGCCGCCCTTGTAGCCGGAGACGATCTTGATCTTCGTGCCGAACAATTTGTTGAGCAGCAGCGGCAGCGTCTCCATCTGCGAGCCGGCGCCCGTTCCGCCCACGATATATTCGCGGTCGAACAGATCGTTCCATGTGTCGATCTTGGCGGACGCCCAGGCGACGCACATGGCGTTCTCCACCGCCATGGAGCCGATCCAATTCATCTGACGCGGGTCGAAATTCGCGCCCTTGATGCCATAGAGCGGCGCGAAGGGCACGCTGGAATGAACGAGGCCGATGACGCTGCCGTCGCGCGGCGCCACGGAGGCGAGGTTCATCATCGCGCGAATGCCCCCGGCGCCGGGCATGTTCTGGATCACGATGGTGGGATTGCCGGGAATATGCTGCTGGAAAAAGGGCGCGAACATGCGCGCATAACTGGCGTAGCCGCCGCCCTCGCCGGCGCTGAGGATCCAGGAAAGCTTCTGCGACTTGTAGAAATCCGCCACGGGATCGGCGCAGGCGGGAGCGGCGGCAAGGGCGCATGCGGCGGCGAGCGCTGCGGTTCTGAAGGCTTTCAGCATGGCGTGTCCTCCCGGCGGATCATCGCGTCCGCCTTGCAGTCTGGTCGCGGCTTAACTCATTCGTGAACGTCGATCAGGATACCGTCGCAATCGGCGAGCTGAAGGGAGCCGATGGGGCAGGAGCGCGCGAATAATTGCGCCAGCGCCTTTCCTTCCGAGCCTGTGGCGAGCGCTGCGGGCGCAAGGCGGGGATTGTCGCCGGCGATCGTGTCGAGATCGCTCTGGAAGGCGGCGAGGCTCTCCACTTTGAAGCCGATATGGTCCATGCCCTGCGTGATGATGCCGGTGCCGTCATAATCGGTGATGTCCCACGGCATGATGACAAGCGTCATATGGCCGTCGGTGAGATAATGATTCTTGTCGCCCGGCCGCGCATGGGCGTTGGTGGGCGCCAGTTCGAAGACGTCGCGATAAAATTCCGCCATGGCGTCGGGATTGCGCGTGCGC
>CAIXDD010000271.1 GCA_903918155.1 uncultured Hyphomicrobiales bacterium | reverse complement strand
GTGAGAACCCCCACGAGCACGACCGCGTCCATGGACGCCAGCCCGCCCCCCTGCTTCGGCGCGTTCAGATCCCGCCTCCCCTGCTGCGGCCTCGCCCTGCGGAAGGCGCGGCCGCTTCCGCGCTCGCCTCGCCCGCCGGCCTCATGTATGGAACGGACATCCGGCCCCGGCCGGGCCACATTACCGGAACATGAGCCGAATGAAACCCGTCGATTTCGCCGCTTTCGTCGATGAGCTTGCGCGCGTCTCGGGCGACGCGATCCTGCCTTTCTTCCGCACCGCGCTCGTCGCGCAGGACAAGAACAAGGGCGGCGCCTTCGATCCCGTGACGGAGGCCGACCGCGCGGCAGAAGTCGTGATGCGCCGGCTCATCGCGCGCGATTTCCCCAGCCATGGAATCATCGGCGAGGAATTCGGCGAACACGCGCCTGAGTCCGAATATGTCTGGGTGCTCGATCCCATCGACGGCACGAAGAGCTTCATTTCCGGCATGCCCACCTGGGGCACGCTGATCGGCCTCACCCATCATGGCGCGGCCTGTTACGGCATGATGCATCAGCCGTTCACGCGCGAGTCCTTCGTGGGCGACGGCGCGGCGGCGAGCTGGCGCGGATTGGCGGCGAATGGCGAGAAGGCGGAACGGCGCCTGCACGTGCGCCGCTGCGCGACGCTCGCCGAAGCCGTGGTGATGACGACCCATCCCGGCCTGCTGACGGAGGGCACGCTCGAACCCTTCCAGCGCGTGGAGCGCGAGACGCGCCTGTCGCGCTACGGCGGCGATTGCTATTCCTATTGCATGCTGGCGGCCGGCCATGTCGATCTCGTGATCGAAAGCGGGCTCAAGCCGTTCGACATCGTGGCGCTGATTCCCATCGTGGAAGGCGCGGGCGGACGCGTCACCGCATGGGACGGCGGACCCGCGACGCAGGGCGGCGCGATCATCGCCGCCGGCGACGCGCGCCTGCACGAACAGGCGCTGAAACTGCTCAACGCGTGAGCGGCGCGCGCGCGGCCTTTTGAGCGCTTTCTTGCGCGCTTTCTTGCGCGCGGCCCTCGCCTTCCGCGCCTGGAACGAAGGCGTCGAACGCCGCCCAAAATTGCGCGCGGATGGAATCGCGCTCCTGCAGAATCTCATGCCGCGCGCCGGGAAGGGCGATCACATGGCCGGCTTTCAGCCGATGGCCGAAGCGCTCGGCGGCGGGCGTCGACGTCACGCGGTCGTCGCCTGAGACGAAGACGAGAATGGGCGTGCGCGTGCGGCGCGGAAATTCCGGATCGGCCAGCGCGTCGATCATGCGGAAGGCCGCGCTCACCCAGCCGATCGTCGGGTCGCCGAGGGCGAGATCGGGCGCGGACTGGACGATGGCGGCGTTGCGCGCATAGCGCGCCGGATCGCTCGTGAGCCTGTTGCCCTTGAAGGGCCGCGTGTGAATGGACGTCGCCCCGCCCGTGGGCACATAGGCGCCCCCCAGCCCCAGCAGGTCGAGCATGTCGGCGAGCGCGCGCGCAAGCCGGGGAAGGCGCAGCCCGCGAATGTCGATCATCGGCGCGAGCAAGGCGATGCGCGCGAAGGGCGACCGCCCCGCATGGGCCTGACGCAGCAGGATGGCGCCGCCCATGGAATGGGCGAGCCCAAACCAGGGACGCGGGCAGAATGGCTCGAGCGCCTGCGCGGCGACCGCATCGAGATCGCGCTCATAGATCGCGAAATCGTCGATATGGCCCTTGCGGCGATCGGGAAGTTCGCGATCCGACAGGCCCTGCCCGCGCCAGTCGAACGTCACCACGCAGAAGCCGCGCGCGAGCAATTCGC
>CAIXDD010000270.1 GCA_903918155.1 uncultured Hyphomicrobiales bacterium | reverse complement strand
GGCCGCGCAAGCGCTCGTTCTCGGCGCGCAAATGCGACAGCTCCTGCGGGGAAAGATTCATGGCTTTAAATCACTTAGCGGCAATGCGCACAGCTTGGACTTTACCGGCGCCGAATGCAATGGGGCCGAATGGAGAGCCGCGAGGGGGCGCTATGGGCGCGTCGGCTTGACGGGCCGGCGCCGCGCGACCACTCTGCCGCACTCTCAACGAAAGGCTGGAGAAACGCCCGTGAATCAGCGCCAGAGTCCGAGCCTGCGCCGCGACGCGCCGCCCTTCCGCGCCGACCATGTGGGCAGCCTGCTGCGGCCGCCGGCCCTGCTGGAGGCGCGCGCGCGCGCCCGGCGCGGCGAGACGACGCAGGCGGAGCTGACGCGGCTCGAAGACGAGGCGATCCGGCAGGCCGTGCGCATGCAGGAGGAGCTGGGCCTGAAGGCGGTGACCGACGGCGAGTTCCGCCGCACGCTCTGGCACGCCGATTTCCTGCTCTCCTTCGACAATGTGGCCTCCGTGAAGACCGGCGCCAGCGCCACGTTCCGCACCGCGGACGGAGACATCGAACGCCCGCTTTCGGCCTTTCACGTCGTGGGCAAGCTCGCGCGTCCGCGCAAGATTTTCGTCGATCATTTCGCCTTTCTGAAATCCGTCGCCACGCAGACGCCCAAACAGACCATCCCCTCTCCCTCGATCCTGCATTTCCGCGCCGGGCGCGGAGGCGTGGACGCGAAGGCCTATCCCCATATGGAGGATTTCTACGCCGACCTGTCGCGCGTCTACGCGGAGGAGATCGCCGATCTCGCGACCGCGGGCTGCCGCTATCTGCAGATCGACGAAACGAATTTCGCTTATCTGTGCGACCCCGCCCTGCGCGCGCAGGCGCAGGCCATCGGCGAAGATCCCGACCGCCTGCCGCAGACCTATGCGCGCATCATCAACGACGCGCTCGCCGCCGCGCCCGCCGACATGACGACGGCCATTCATCTGTGCCGCGGCAATTTCGAGGGCGCATGGGTCGCCGAAGGCGGCTATGAGCCGGTCGCCGACGCCCTGTTCAACGCCATCGACGCGGACGCCTATTTCCTCGAATACGACAGCGCGCGCGCCGGCGATTTCCGCCCGCTGCGTTTCGTGCCGGACGGCAAGACCGTGGTGCTCGGCCTCGTCACAACCAAGTCGGGCCTGCTGAAGACGAAGGACGATCTCAAGCGGCGCATCGAGGAAGCCTCCCGACATTGCCCGCTCGAACGCCTCGCCCTCTCGCCGCAATGCGGCTTCGCCAGCGGCGAACGCGGCAACAAGCTGACCGTCGCGGAAGAGATGGAGAAGCTGCGCCTCGTCGTCGAAGTGGCGCAGGAGGTCTGGGGCTGAGCGCGCCGCCGGCCTTTCGCGCCCTCGCCGCAGGTTCGGCCCTGGGGGGCCTGCGCGCCCTCGCGCCCGCTTTCGAGGCGCAGGCGGGCTGCGCGCTCGCCATCGCCACCGACCACGGCCATGCCATCGAGGCGCGCGCGCGCAAGGGCGCGCTGGAGGCCGACGCGGTGCTCCTGCCCCGTCACATGATCGACGCGCTCACGCGCGCGGGCCTGCTCGACGCGCGCAGCCTCGCCCTCGGCGCCGTGGCGACGAGCGCGGTCGTGCCCGCCGGCGCGCCCGACCCGGGCGTGGGCACGCTGGAGGGATTGAGAGCCGCGCTGGCGCGCGCGGAGGCGATCCTGCTCACCAATGCGCCCTCGGGCCTGCATATGACCAGCGTGTTCGAGCGGCTCGGCGTGATCGACGAGATCGCGCACAAGATCCTCCGCTTCGACCGTTCGGCGGAGGTGAACGAATGGCTGCGCCGGCACGACCGGCGCGCGGCCATCGGCTTCGGTCCGACGACGGAGATCGTCGGCGCCGCGCAGGTGCGCCACGGCGGCCTCATCGCGCAGGGCGTGCAGATGATCCTGTCCTACGCCGCCGCCCTGACGCCGGCGGGCGCGCAGACGCCCTGCGGGGCGGCCTTTCTCGACGTCCTCGCCAGCGCGGACGGGCGCGCGGCCTTCGCCCGCAGCGGCGTGATCCAGCGCTGAACGCGCCGAGCCTTCCCGCATCCGCGCCTCAAGCCGCTTGTCCCTCATGCCGCTTGCCCCTCATGCCGCTTGCGCCTGCGCGAGCCCGCGCGCGCGATAGGCGAGCGCCTCGGCCAGATGGGC
>CAIXDD010000269.1 GCA_903918155.1 uncultured Hyphomicrobiales bacterium | reverse complement strand
TGGTCGGCCCAGCCCGCGCGCTCCATCGGCCGCCCCTCCGTGGGCTATCGCATCCATGTGGAGGACGACGCGGGCCGTCCCGTGCGGCCGGGAGAGACCGGCCATCTTCTGGTGGGCGGCGTGCGCGGCCTGTCCGTCTTCCGCGATTATTTCAACGACGCGCGCGGCACGGCGGAGGCCTTCGACGCGGCCGGCCGCTTCATCACCGGCGACCGCGTGACCCTTTTAGAGAATGGCTGGCTGGAATTCGCCGACCGCACGAAAGACGTCATCAAGGTGGGCGGCGAAGGCGTATCGGGCGGCGAGGTCGAGGCCTGCATCCTGCAGGTGGCCGGCGTGCGCGAAGCCGCCGTGGTCGGCGCGCCCGACGCCATATGGGGCGAGCGCGTGGTGGCTTTCGTGATCGCCGCCGACGCGGGCGCCGCGCCGCAGGCGCTGCGCGCGCAGGTGGAGGCCCATTGCCTCGCCTCGCTCGCCAAATTCAAGCGGCCTGCCGAGATCCGCGTGGTGGAGGACGTGCCGCGCATCGGCTTCGGCAAGATCGCCAAGGTGAAATTGCGCGACGCGCTCGCCGCCGAACAGGGGACGGGGGCATGAGCCGGCCGCCGCTCGATTTCTATTTCGACGTCTTCTCCCCCTTCGCCTATCTGGCGGCTGCGCGCATCGACGCGCTGGCCGCCCGCCATGGCCGCACGACCGACTGGAAGCCCATTCTCGTCGGCGTCACGGTGATGAAGGTGATGGGCATGAAGCCCCTGCCCGATTATCCGCTGAAGGGCCCCTATCTCGCCCATGACGCGCAGCGGCTCGCCAAACTCTGGGGCGTTCCCTACCGCCCGCATGGCCTGCGCGGCCATTCCTCCGTTAAGGCGATGCGCGCCTATGTCTGGCTGAAAGCGCGCGACCCGCAGCTCGCGAAGGATTTCGCGATGGCGATGTTCCGCAAGCTCTGGACGAAGGGCGAGGACATTTCCGCGCCGCAGGCATGGGCGGGCGAGACGCAGGCGCTTGGGATCGATCTCGCCGCGCTGACGGCGGCCATCGAAGGCGAGGACGTGAAACAGGCGCTGCAGGCCGACGTCGCGCATGCGATCGCCGCCGGCGCCTTCGGCGCGCCCTTCGTCGTCGCCGACGGCGAGCCCTTCTTCGGCTGCGACCATTTCTGGATGCTGGACGTCTGGCTTGAAAAAGGCGCCTGGACGCCGGACTGATCCCTCAGGCGCAAGAGGGCGCGCGGTCCGAACCGCAGATCTGGACCGCGCGCGCCCCGCCTTTATTCGACCTTGGCGCCGGAGGCCTTCACGACCGGGCCCCATTTGGCGACTTCAGCCTGAATGAAGGCGGCGAATTCCTCCGGCGTGCTCGACAGCGGATCGAGCCCCATGGCGAAAAGCTTTTCGCGCATGTCGGGGCGCGCGAGCATCGCCTTGATGGTCGCGTTGTACCTGTCGACGATGGGCTTGGGCGTGCCCGCCGGCGCCACGACGCCGAACCAGCCGCGCACGTCGAAATCCTTCCAGCCCTGTTCGGCCATGGGCGTCACGTCCGGCAGCGAACGCGACCGCTCCCGCGAGGTCACGCCGATGGCGCGCAACGTGCCCGCCTGAATATGCGAGATCACGTCGGGGATCGAGACGAACATCAATTGCAGCTGGCCCGAGAGAAGATCGGGCACGGCGGCGGCCGCGCCGCGATAGGGCACATGCTGCATTTTCACGCCCTCGATCATCTTCACCATCTCGCCGGCCAGATGCTGGGTCGTGCCCGTGCCGGCGGAGCCGAAGGAGATCTTGTCGGGATTGGCGCGCGCATAGGCGACCAGCTCGCGCACGTCCTTGGCGGGCACGGAGGGATGCACGACGACCACGTTCTTCAATTCGGCCGCGAGAATGATCGGCGCGAAATCCTTCACCGGA
>CAIXDD010000268.1 GCA_903918155.1 uncultured Hyphomicrobiales bacterium | reverse complement strand
TATGATCCTCCCAACAAAATTGGGAGGATCGACCTTGAAACACGCCTTCACGCGCGCCGCCGCGCTGGTCGCGGCATCGATGCTGCCCGCGCTCGCAGCGCAAAACCAAGCGCATGCCCAAGCGCAAGCCCAGAGCGTGGGCGAATTCTACAAGGACAAGTCGATTTCGATCACCGTCGGCTATGGCGCCGGCGGGGGCTATGACGTCTATGCGCGCGCGGTCGCCCGCCACATGGGCCGCCATGTGCCCGGCGCGCCGGCCTTCGTGGTGCAGAACATGCCCGGCGCAGGCTCGCTGCGCGCCGCCAACCACATCTACAACGCCGCCCCCAAGGACGGCACGGCGCTGGCGACCTTCGGGCGCAACATGCCCATGCTTGGCGTGCTCGGCGGCAATCCAAACGTGCAGTTCGACGCGCGCAAATTCACCTGGATCGGCTCGCCCACGAGCGCGCAGGACGATTCCTACATGCTGTGGGTGCGCCGCGACGCGAAGTCGAAATCCCTTGAAGCGGCCACCCGCCCCGGCGGCGAGCCCTTGCTGCTGGGCGGCACCGCGGAAGGCTCCACCGACACCGACGTCGCCGTGCTGATGCGCATGACCATCGGCCTCAATGCGAAAGTCATCACCGGCTATCCCGACAGCAATGCGATCAATCTGGCGCTGGAGCGCGGCGAGGTCGAAGGCCGCTTCATCGGCAAGTCGGCGGTCGCCTCCACCAAGCCGGAATGGCTGAAGCCCGGCGGCCAGATGGTTCCCTATCTGCAATTCGCGCGCGCCACGCGCCATCCCGATTTCCCCGACGTGCCCACCGCGCGCGAGAAGGCCAAGGACGCCACGGCGCTGCGGCTGGTGGAGCTGGCGGAGATTCCATATGTGCTGTCCCGCCCCATCGTCGGCCCGCCGAACATGCCCGCCGACCGCGCCAAGGCCCTGCAGGACGCGCTGATGGCGATGTGCCGCGATCCCTTATTCCTGCAGGAAGCCGAGAAGCTGAAGATCGACGTGAGCCCCGTCGGCCCCCTCGAAGCGCTCGCCATGCTCAACCAGCTCGCCGACGCGCCTGCGGAGCTGAAAGAAGAGATCAGGAAGCTGCAAGGCGGGGGCTGAGGAGCCAATCCATGCGCAGGCGCGAGATCGGCTCCACGGGCCTCGACCTTTCCGTCATCGGATTCGGCTGCGGCGGCAACGCCGGGCTGATGGTGCGCGGGGAGCCGGCCGAGCAAACGCGCATGGTCGCGCGCGCGCTGGAGCTGGGCGTGAATTATTTCGACAATGCGCCCGATTATGGCGCGGGCCGGGCGGAAGAAGCCTTGGGCCGCGCGTTGAAAGAGATCGGCGCCCGCCCCTATCTGAACTCCAAGGTGGAGATCCGCGCGCGCGACCTCGACGACGTCGCCGCCCATGTCGTGCGCTCCGCCGAAGAGAGTCTGAAGCGGCTTCAGGTCGATCGCCTCGACGTGTTCCAGATCCACAACGGCCCGTCGCTGCGCGACCCCGGCCTGTCGGGCGAGGTTTATACGCAATTGCAGATCGAGCGCTTCTTCGGGCCCAAGGGCGCCATCGAAGGTCTCGAACGGCTGCGCCGCGCGGGCAAGATCCGTTTCGCCGGCTTCATCTGCCGCGGCGGCGACGGGCCGGACGTCGTGCGGCTGATGGACACGGGCGTCTTCTCCATCGTCAACGTGCCCTATACTTTGCTCAATCCGACGGCGGGCGCGGCGAAGCCGCCGGGCCTGACGGTCAAAAAGGATTTCGGCGCCGTCATCGCCCATGGCCGCGCGCGCGCAGTGGGCGCGGCTATCTATTCGCCGCTGGCGGGCGGCTATCTCACCGACGACGCGCTGCGGGGCGAGGCCCGCCATCCGCTGGCGCGCGGGCCGCGCGAAGCGCCGCAGATTAGCGAACGCTATCGCCATATGGCGCAGCAGGTGAGTTTTCTCGCCCGCGAGAACGGACACACGCTCGCGCAAGCAGCCTATCGCTTCATCCTCGACCATCCGGGCGTGACGACGGCGCTTGGCGGCTTCTCGTCGCTGGAGCAGCTCGAGGACATCGCCGCCATCGGCGAGGCTGCGCCCTTGCGCGAGGACGAGCGCCAACGGCTGCAGGCCTTGTGGGAGCGCGATTTCGCCGTATGAAAAAGGCCGGGCGGCGCAACCGCCCCGGCCTCAAGATCTCGCCCGCCCGACGCGCGCGCCTATTCGGCGGGCTCTTTGGCTTGCCCCTCATTGGCGGCGATTTCGAATTCCTCGACCCGCCTGTGCAGGTCCTTCACGAGGTCGATGGCGGGACCATAGCGATCGGCGTCGTCATTGCCGAAGCCCTTGTGGTACATCTTGCGGAAGCCCTGGCTGAAGAAGAGCTTGCGCGTGGCCCAATCGGGGGCGGCCCAATCGTCGTGCGGCGAGGAGCAGGCGCCGTAGAGAATCTCCGTCTCTTCGCGGAAGACGTTCATCGGATCTTCGCCGCGCTCCACGCGCGAGATCTGCTCATCGAGCTGCTTGCGCAGGAAGACGATGGGAACGTCGGTGCGGCCGAGCAATTCCTGCGAGCGGTCCGTGATCTCTCCCTGCGCCACCCAGACGATGGCGTCCTGCGCGAGAACGTAATCGAGAATCTTGCGCCCGTTCTCATCCTCGGTCGGCGGCTCGTACCAGGGCACGTTGTCTTGGCTTGGCGCCACCACGCCGGGCGGCGCGGCGTAGACCTGATAGCAAATGTGCAGCGTGTGCGTGTCGTCCATCGGCACGCGGATCTGGAATTCGCTGCGGGGAGAGCCCGTGCGGCCCGTCTGCGTATAGAAGGGGAACATCACGGTGGAATGGCGATCGACGCGATCGTCTGGCGATCCAAGCGCCTTCGAATAGACGACGCCCTTCTCGAATCCATATTCGGTGGGCTTGGCGTAAAGCTCCTTGATGCCGTTCGCCCAGCTCTTGCGCTTGTGAATCGTGTGCTCGACGCTGTCGCCGGCGCGCTGCGCGAGCTTGCCGTCGCGCTCCAGAATATATTGGAACAATTCGCCATGCGCCCAAACGCTGTGGGTCGGGTCGCCGGTGTTCTCCTGGCATTGCAGCCAATTGCAATCGAGCACGTTGAAAGCGATCTGCCGCACGGCGTTGGGCCAGACGAAGAGATCCCATTTCGGCAGAGCGGGCGCGGGCGACGGGCCCATATAGGCGAAAATCATGCCGCCCAGCGCCTTCACCGGATAGCCCTTCAGCTTGCGGCCGATCTTGCCCTTCGGGTTCAGCTCCATCGGCCGCTCCACGCAGGCGCCGGTTTCGTCGTAGAGCCAGCCATGATAGGGGCAGCGCAAGCCGCACTCGTCGGGAATGCCATATTGCATGTCCACGCTGCGATGCAGGCAGCGTTCGCCGATCAGTCCGAGCTTGCCGCTCTTGTCTCGGTAAAGGGTGAGGTCTTCGCCCAGCAGGCGCACCTTGCGGACGGGATTTTCGTCAAGCTGGCTCTCGGCTGCGAAGGGAATCCAATAACGGCGCATCAGATCGCCGCAAGGCGTGCCCGGGCCGACGCGCGTCAGCCTTTCGTTCTGCTCAACGGTCAACACCGTGACGTCCTCCCATATGGCGTGGCGCGCCTCAAGAGCGCTTGTCTGGCGTGAAAATGACACCCCGGCGGCGGAGGGTCAACTCGCGCCCGCCGTTGACGCCACGCGCGCTGCAGGCGCAAACTGCCCGCAGATGAAGGAAGTCCGCGCATAAGCCCGGCAAGGGCGGTGAAGGGGGAGGATATAAATGAAGACTGGCGCATTCGCGCGCGCGGGAGCGGCGTGCTGCATGGCGTGGATCGCCTGCCTCGACATGGACGCGCGCGCGCAGGACGCCCTCGCCGATTTCTATCAGGGAAAGCAGGTGCAGATCGTCGTCGGCTATGGCGCGGGCGCCGGCTACGACCTTTACGCGCGCCTGCTCGCGCGCCGCTTCGGCGCGCATCTGCCCGGCCATCCCGCCGTCGTCGTGCAGAACATGCCCGGCGCAGGCTCGCTGCGCGCGGCCAATTTCGTGCACGCGGTCGCCGCCAAGGACGGCGCGACCATCGCCGCCGTGGATCGGCAGGTGGCCCTGTCCGCGGCGCTGGGCTATGCGCCGAACGTGCAGTTCAAGGCGCGCGAGATCGTCTGGCTCGGCACGCTGTCGAGCTATGCGGACGATTCCTATAATTTGTGGGTGCGCAAGGATGCGCCCGCGCGCACGCTCGAAGACTTGCGCGTCCCCGGCGGGCCGCGCCTGAAAGTGGGCGGCTCCAGCGTGTCCTCCGGCGCTGATACGATGGCGCTCGTCCTGCGCGACGCGCTGAAGCTCAACATCGATCTCGTGAAGGGCTATCCCGACGGCGCGGCCATCGCGCTCGCCGTGGACCGCAATGAAGTCGACGCCTCCACCGCAGGCATTTCCGCGCTCGCTACGCGCCCGCAATGGCTCACCCCCGACGGGCCCGTGCGCCCGCTCGTCGCCGTGGGGCGCACCACGCGCCATCCCATGTTTCCCGACGTGCCGCTCGCCAGCGAACTGGCGGGCGACGAACAGGCGCGCGCGATGATCCGCATTCTCGAACTGCCCTATCGCATCGCCCGCCCCTATATGACGACGCCCGGCGCGCCGCCCGAACGCGTGGCGGCCCTGCGCAAGGCGTTTCTTGCGACGGCGGCCGATGCGACGTTTCTGGCGGAGGCGCAGAAAGCGAAGATCGACGTGAGCGCGCTGTCAGGCGAGGAGATCGCCCGGCTGGTCGCCGATATCGAGACCAGTCCGGAGCAGGCGAAGGCGCAAATGCGCGCCCTCATGGGAGGCGATGCGCCGGGCGCGCAATGAGCCCGGCCGCCGTTCTCAGCGCGTGAGGAAAGGAATCGCCAGATCGGCGACCATTTTCTCCGCGTCCCATGGCACGAGATGCTTGCAATCGGGCGCGATATGCAAATCGAGCGCGGGATAAAGCTCTTTCAGCTTCGTCGCCCGCTCAAACGCATTGGCGCGGTCGTTGCGCCCGTAGATGAGCAAAAGCGGCTGCGGCAATTCCGTAAGACGGCGCCATTGCGGCTTGTCGGCCGCAGGTTTCTTGGCGCCCGCAGGCTGCGCGGAGCGCGCCACGAAACTTTCGAAATTCACGCCCGTGCTGCGCGCATGGCGCAAGGCCAGCTCTTCGGGCGTGATCAATTCGTGATGGAAGAGATTCGCCTCCAGCAGTTTGCGCGTCTCCTCGAGGGTCGGCTCATGGGTCGCCATGCGCCGCTCAAGCCGCTGCTGGGCCGCGCCCTCCATCCCTTCCTTCTGCTCTTCGAGCGGCGGCAGAAGGCTGCCGGTGCCAAGGACCACGATATGAGAAACGCGCGCGGGCGCCTGCTGGGCGATCTGCACCGCGATATTGCCGGCCTGCGAATGGGCGACCAACGCCGCCCGCTCAAGGCCCAGCGCGTCCATCAAGGCGAGGACGGAGCTGCGCCGAAAGCCCACCGAATGGTCCTGCGTGGGATCGGACAGACCGAAGCCCGGTTGATCGAAGGCGATGCAGCGCAAGCCCGCCGCCGCGAAGGCCGGCAGATTGCGCAGAAACACGTCGGCGGAGGAGCCAAGCGAGGCGCCGTGCAGAAAGATCACGGGATGGCCTTCGCCGGCTTCCAGATAGCGCAGCGTCGTGCCGCCCGCCGCGATGCGTTTGTCCTGAATGGTCATGAAAATCCGTTTCATTCGTCGGTGATGTCGATCCACACGGCGCCGGGATCGGCGATCTGCAATTTGCCGGAGGCGGTGCGCTCGAAAAAGGCGCGACGCGCATTCGCTTCCTTGCTGCCGCCCAGCGGCATGGGGGCGAGATAGGGATTGGAGCCGGCCAAAGCCTGCATGTCTGCGATGAACGCGTCCATGCTCTCCACCTTCACGCCGATATGGTCCGGCCCCGGACGTTTGATCGACATATTCTCGAAGATCGGAATGGACCAGGGCAGGACCGCCAGCGTCACGCGGCCGTCGGTGAGCGCATATCCGCCCTCCTCGACCTTCGCATTCGAGGGCTGAAGCTCGAACACCTCAGCGTAGAATTCGGCGCAGGCCTCTGCGTTGAGCGTGCGCAGGGCGAATTTGTTGAGATAGCGTTCCTGCGTCCAGGCCTTCTCAGCCTGATCGGCGTAGATCTCGTTCAGCTTGCTGGTCTTCTCCGCGAGGTCGAAGACATTGCCGTCGGGATCGTGCCCCGAATATTGCGCGAAAGGCCGGGTGGACGGGCGTTTCACGATATTCGCCTTGGGGAATTTCTTCTGCATGCGCGCCAGCGCCGCGTCCACGCTGTCCACCTTCATCCCGAAATGGTCGAGACCCCCGATATAGCCGTCGCGCAACGGATTGATGTTGAGGCCCACATAGCCGTCGCCCACCGACACGCCATTGGCCGGCCGGCTGACCTTGCCCGACGGCTTCAGCCCGAAAAGCGCCTCATAGAACTTCGCCATCATCGGCCAGTTCGGGCTGTTCATCGCCATGTGATTGATCTGCGCGAACATCGGCGCTCGTCCTCCCAAGTTTGATATGGCGACATCATAGGCAGGCGCGCGCTCCGCGTCGAGGGGCGGACGCGTCCGCTCCACGGAACGCATGGGCTGTTGACGCGCCCTGCGCGGGAGCCGACAATCGCCGGAAATCAGGAGGAAACGCAGCATGACTCGGGATAAACGCCGCAGCGGAACAGCCCTCGCGGGCGTCGTCGCCGCAGCGACCACGGCCATTTTCGCCTCCACGCTCACGCCCGCGCTCGCGCAGGCCCCTTTCGCGGGCAAGACGATCGACCTGATCGTCTCGACCGGCGCCGGCGGCGGACAGGACAGCGCCGCGCGCGTGGTGGCGCGCCATTGGGTGAACCACATTCCCGGCAAGCCCACGATGGTGGTGAAGAACATGCCCGGCGCCGGCCATATCCGCGCCGCGAATTTCCTCGCCAATCAGGCGCCCAAGGACGGCACGGCCATCGGCGCCATCGTGCCCGCCTTCCTGCTCGCGCAGGTGATCGAGACCAGCAAGGCCATTCAGTTCGACGCCGCGAAATTCCAATGGATCGGCGCGTCCTCCGCCAATAATTCCACCGTTTATGTGTGGAGCGCCTCGCCGGTGCAGGACATGGCGGGCGCCATGAAGCAAGAAGTGCTGATGGGCGCCACCGGCGCCGGCTCCTACACGCAGATCTATCCGATGATCCT
>CAIXDD010000267.1 GCA_903918155.1 uncultured Hyphomicrobiales bacterium | reverse complement strand
GCCGGCATATGGCTGATGATCCAGGGCGCCAACCGCCATTTCCCGCCGTGATAGCGAAGCGCGGGGCGGCGCACCTCAGCCTCCATCTCCAGCGCCGCGTTCAAAGCAAGCTCCCCTGCGCTGATCGCGAAAAGAACGGCTGCGGACGGAGCCCGTCGCGCCATCACCGCCGTTGAGCTGGTGGTGATCACCCGACTCACGCCGCCCGCCCTTGCTGATCGCGGCCCATCCGCCCCGTGAACCCCAGCCGGTTCAGCGCGCGGTAAACAGCCCAGATGCCGATCCCACAGGACTCGGCGATCTCCGGCGCACGGCGCCGCTCAAGCCGCAGGGCTCGAATGCGCTGCTCGGTCTCCGGACTCAGCTTCTTATGCTCGCGGATCTTGGCGCCGGCGGCGCGCCGCCAGTTGATGATCGACTGATGGTTCACGCCCAGCTTCTCCGCCACTTGCTGCAGCGGAACCCGGCGCGCGCACATCGCGATGGCCTGAGCCTTGATTTCCTCCGCCACGACCGGATTGCGATTGACGATGCGCCCGTCGGCGCGCAGCAGCTTTGCGCGCAGCTTCACCGCCGCCACGCTGCGCCCCATAGTCCGCGCAATCACTGCGATCGTGAGCGGCCCGCTATAGGCCTCAATCAGCGCCGCTTCTTCGTCTGCGGTCCATGGGCGGCGAGCTCGGTTGGGCGCGTTTTGCTGCGCAAAGCCGGGCCCGGTCAATTCAGCCTCCCCTTTTGCTCGAGCCGCTGTTCCGCCAACAGCTTGGGCAGCGTCGCCTCCAGGGCATTCAGCACTCGCGCGCGGCGCTCCGCGTCCTTGATCACCGTCAGGTGGCCGAACACCAACCCCACCAGCACCAGACTGATCGCGCCGGGCGGCACGCCGGCGGCCTCAAGCTGCGCGATCCGATCCGCCGCTCCATCCGCGAACACGCGCAAAGCCGGATGCATCTCGCCGCTCACGCCCTGCCCTCCGCCGTCGTCAGCAGCGCCGCGCGCAGTTGCCCCGCGCCGCGGATCACCCGCTCGCTGATCGCCAACAGCCGGCGCGCCTCCGCCTCATCCACCCGGCCGGGCGAGCGCGCGTCGCTCATCGCCGCTGCGTAATCGCCGAACAGCTCGCCGAATTCGCGGCCCAACCGCTCCACCGCCGCGTTGATCTGCGCGGCGCTCGCCGTGTCGAGCGGCACCAGCACATAGCCCGCGCGCAGGGCCAGATGCTCCACCACCTGCGCCCCGCCGCCGTGGATCAGCAGCAGCTCCAGCTGATCGATCCGCAGATGGGATTCCGAGTCCGGATCCGCGTAGCGCTGCGCCTGAGAGGATTTACGGCCCAGAATGCCGCCCACCTTGGCCAGGAAGCCGGGGCCGAGTTTCTCGTACATCGCGGCGACGGCGGCCTTGATCGTGCCGGCCGCGCGCGCCTTCATCATCCCATGACTGCCCTTCGCCCGCGCCTGACCGGGGCGCATGGCCTGACCGGGGCGCAAGGCCTGACCCGCGCGCATCGCCTTTTCGGCCGGCGCGACGCCACTTGAATGAAACGAGTTCATCACTGTTCCCCTTTGCTCTTGTTCAATCCCGGCGCATCAATCCGGGCATGACGCTCTTCCCGCTCCACCATCACGCTGCCCAGACCGGCCAAGCACACGCCCAGGAACAGAAACCCGAAGGCGAACAGCGCACCCCCGTGCAGCAGCGCGCCGATCACGCCGGCAAAGCACAGCGCCGCCGCGAATTGCAGCCAGAAGCCGGGGGAAAGAATCCCGCTCATGCGGC
>CAIXDD010000266.1 GCA_903918155.1 uncultured Hyphomicrobiales bacterium | reverse complement strand
TCCCGCCGACTGGCGCACGCGCCTGCCCCACAATTCGACGCCCTACGCCTCGACCATCGTGTTCCTCGTCCGCAAGGGCAATCCGAAGGCGATCCGCAGCTGGGGCGACCTCGCGAGATCCGGCGTGGCCGTGGTGACGCCCAATCCCAAGACCTCGGGCGGCGCGCGCTGGAATTATCTCGCCGCCTGGGCCTGGGCGGAGCGCGCCCATGGCGGGGATCAGGAGAAGGTGCGCGCGTTCATGGCCGCCCTTCTGCGCAACGTCCCGGTGCTCGACACCGGCGCGCGCGGCTCCACCGTCACCTTCGCCCAGCGCGGCATCGGCGACGCGCTGCTCGCCTGGGAGAACGAGGCCTTTCTCGCCCTGCAGGAATTCGGGCAGGCCAATTTCGAAATCGTGACGCCGGAGCTGTCCGTCCTCGCCGAGCCGCCGGTGGCGCTGGTGGACGGCAATGTCGACCGGCGCGGAACGCGCAAACAGGCGCAGGCCTATCTCGATTTCCTCTATGCGCCGCAGGCGCAGGCGTTGATCGCGAAGAATTTCTATCGCCCCAGCCGCCCGGAACACGCCGATCCCAAGGATCTCGCGCGTTTCGGCAAGACGGAGCTTGTCACGATCGACGCGGATTTCGGCGGCTGGCCGAAGGCGCAGGCGCTGCACTTCGCCGACGGCGGCACGTTCGATCAATTGTACAAGCCGGCCCGGTGATGTCGAAAACAGGTTCCGAGAGCGTCCGCGTGCGAAAAGCGTTCCACGTCGTCTGGCGAGAGCCCTCCGTCCTGCCCGGCTTCGGGCTCTCCTTCGCCATTCTCACAAGCGCGCTTCTCGCGCTGGTGCTCATTCCGCTGGCCGCGCTCATCCTGAAGGCGGGCGGGGCCGGCGCCGGCGAGATCCTCGCCATCGCGACCTCGCCGCGCACATTGGCCGCGCTGCGCCTGTCCTTCGGCGCGGCGGCGCTGGCCGCGCTCGTCAACGCGGTTTTCGGACTCATCGTCGCCTGGGCGCTGGTGCGTTACGATTTCCCCGGCCGCCGGCTCGTCGACGCGGCGATCGACCTTCCCTTCGCCCTGCCCACGGCGGTCGCGGGCATTGCGCTCACCGCGCTCTGGGCGCCCAACGGCTGGTTCGGCGCGCGCGCGGCGGAATGGTTCGGCGCCAAGATCGCCTATACGCCTCTGGGCGTCGCGGTCGCTTTGGTCTTCGTGGGCCTTCCCTTCGTCGTGCGCTCCATCCAGCCCGTGCTCGCCGATGGCGCGCGCGACGTGGAGGAGGCCGCCGCCCTGCTCGGCGCAAGCCGCACGCGCACGGTCTTTCGCGTCATCCTGCCCAATGTCGCGCCCGCCCTCATCACCGGCGTCGCGCTCGCCTTCGCGCGCGCGGTCGGCGAATACGGCTCGGTGATCTTCATCGCCGGCAACGTGCCCATGGTCTCGGAGATCGCGCCCCTGCTCATCGTCATCAAGCTCGAACAATTCGATTACGCGGGCGCGGCGGTGGTGGGCGCGCTGATGCTCGCGATCTCTTTCCTCGCCCTTCTGGCGATCAACGCCTTTCAGGCGGCGAGCCGCAGGAGGTTCGGCTATGTCTGAGGGACCCGCCCTGCGGCGCGGAGATCGAATGCGCGGCGCCGACGCGGGCCTGCGCGAAAGGCCTGCGGCGCGGGCGCTTCTGCTCGTCCTGGCCTTCGCCTTCCTCGCGCTGTTTCTGGCCGCTCCGCTCGCAATCGTCTTCGTCGAGGCGCTGCGGCCGGGCCTGGGCGCTTATCTGGCGCATCTGGCCGAGCCCGACGCGCGCGCCGCCATGCGCCTGACGCTGACCGTCGCCGCCATCTGCGTGCCGATCAATGTGATCGTGGGCCTTGCGGGCGCCTGGGCCATCGCGCGTTTCCGCTTCCGGGGACGCAATCTTCTCGTCACCCTCGTCGATCTGCCCTTCTCCGTCTCGCCGGTGATTGCGGGCCTGGTCTATGTGCTCCTGTTCGGCGCGCAAGGTTATTTCGGCCCCTGGCTGAAGGCGCAGGGGATCGACGTGATCTTCGCCCTGCCGGGCATCGTTCTGGCGACGCTGTTCGTCACCTTCCCCTTCGTGGCGCGCGAGCTGATTCCGCATATGGAGACCATCGGCTCCAGCGAGGAGGAGGCGGCGCTGCTTCTGGGCGCCTCACCCTGGCGGATGTTTTTCGCCATCGTCCTGCCGAACGTGAAATGGAGCCTGCTTTACGGCGTGCTCTTGTGCAACGCGCGCGCGATGGGCGAATTCGGCGCCGTCGCCGTCGTCTCGGGCCGCATCCGCGGCGAAACGACGACCATGCCGCTGCATGTCGAAATTCTCTACAACGAATATATGGGCGCGGCCTCTTTCGCGACCGCCTCGCTGCTCGCCCTTCTCGCGCTCGTCACGCTCGCCGCCAAGGCGGGCGTGGAATGGCGCTTCGCCAAATCCATCGCCGCGCAAGCCCCCGCCGGATCGGAGTGACCCCATGTCCGTGGCCCTCGTCGTCGAAAATCTCGAAAAACGCTTCGGCGAATTTCCCGCCTTGCGCGGCGTGTCCTTGCATGTGGCGCCCGGCGAGCTTGTCGCTTTGCTCGGCCCCTCGGGCTCGGGCAAGACGACGCTGCTGCGCGCGGTCGCGGGCCTTGAACAGACCGAAGGCGGCCGCATCCTTTTCGGCGATCAGGACGCGACGGGCCTGAGCCTGCGCGACCGGCGGATCGGCTTCGTCTTTCAGCATTACGCGCTGTTCGCGCGCATGAACGCCTTCGAGAACGTCGCCTTCGGATTGCGCGCGCGCCCGCGCGGGCAGCGGCCGCCGGACAGCGAAATCCGCGCGCGCGTGAGCGCCCTGCTCGATCTCGTGCAGCTGCGCGGTCTGGAGACCCGCTTTCCCGCGCAATTGTCGGGCGGGCAGAAACAGCGCGTCGCCCTCGCCCGCGCCCTCGCCATCGAACCGCGCGTTCTGCTGCTCGACGAGCCCTTCGGCGCGCTGGACGCGCAGGTGCGCCGCGACCTGCGCCGCTGGCTGCGCGACCTGCACCAGCGCACGGGCCATACGACGCTCTTCGTCACCCACGATCAGGAAGAGGCGATGGAGCTCGCCGACCGCGTCGCGATCCTCAACGGCGGCCTGCTGGAGCAGGTGGGCGCGCCCGACGAGATCTATGAAAACCCCGCCTCGGCCTTCGTCTGCGAATTCACCGGCGAGGCCAATCGCTTCCTGGGCCGCGTGCGCGGCGGGCGCGCGACCATCGGCGACGCGTTCGACCTGCCGCATATGCGCGGCCCCGTCGAGGGCGATGCGGCCTTGCTCGTGCGCCCGGCCGATGTCGCGCTCGCCAGCGCCGGCGTGCCCGGCGTGGTGAGCGGGCGCCGCCGCCACGGCGCGGGCCTGCGCATCGAAATCGAATCGCCCCATGCGCGCGGGATCGTGGAGGTGGACGCGCGGCCCGACGACGCGCTGGCGCAGGCCGCCCGGATCGGCGCGCCCGTGTTCCTGCATGTCGCGCGCGCGCACGCGTTTCCCGCATGAGCGCCCTGCGCGCGTGAGCGCCCTGCGCGCGTGAGCGCGTGAGCGCGTGAGCGCCTTGCGCGGATATGCGGACTCAGCCCAGCGCCGGCGCGGGGGCTTCCGCCGAGGGCGCAGGCGTAGACGCGGGCGCGAAATCGAGCCGGGCCAGGCCCTCGCCGCGCTTCTCGATCTTGCGCGCCGACGTCTGCACGCCCTCCACATCCTCCTGCGCCTGTCGGAAATGAACGGCGAGCTTGTCGGCCCGATCGCGCAGCCGCGTCACGTCCTCCATCAGCCGCGCCACTTCGATCTGGATCTTGCCCGCCTCCTCGCGCATCTGCGCGTCGCGCACGATCGCCTGCATCAGCTGGATCGCCATGCTCAGAAGCGAGGGCGAGACGAACAGCACGCGGGCGCGATGCGCCTTCTGCACGAGATCGTCGAAATGTTCGTGCACGTCGGCGTAGATGGATTCCGAGGGCACGAACAAGAAGGCGATCTCCTGCGTCTCGCCCGGCAGGAAATATCGCTCGGCGATGTCCTTCACATGTTTGCCCACGTCGGCGCGCACGCGCGCATGGGCCAGTTTGCGCGCATCCTCGTCGCGCGCCTCGCGCAAGGCGGTGAAGGATTCCAGCGGGAATTTCGCGTCCACGATGAGGCGGCGCGCATCGCCGGGCAGGCGGATCGCGCAATCGGGCCGCGTGCGGTTGGACAGAGTCGCCTGAAATTCATAGGCGCCCACGGGCAGGCCGTCGCGCACGATCGCCTCCATCCGCCCCTGACCGAAAGCCCCGCGCGCCTGTTTATTGGCGAGAATGTCCTTCAGGCCCAGCATGTCCTGCGACAGGCGCGCGAGATTGGCCTGCGCACCGTCGATCACCGCCAGCCGCTCGCCCAGTTTGGCGAGCTGTTCGTTCGTCTGCCGGGCGCTCGCCTCCAGCCCCTGCCCCACCCGCGCGCCCACGGCGTCGAGCCGCTCGGCCAGCAGCCGCGACAATTCCGACTGGCGCGCGCTCAGCCCTTCCGACGACGCCTGCACCCGCCCGGCCAGCTCCGCGTTCAGCCGCGCGAGCTCGGCCATCTTGTCGTCGATCTCCCGCTGCCGCTCCGCCCCCGCCGCCTCCAGCGCGGCGCGAGCCCGGCCGGCGCGCAGATGGATGAGGAACAGGCCCGCCAGCAGCGCGAGCGCGAGAAGCCCGCCAAGGGCGGCGAGCTGGAGCAAGGGGCCAAGGGCGGCGAAGTCGAGAGCGAGGTGGTCCATGCGGGAAAACTCCATGCCTCAGCCTAGACCATCCTCGCCGCGCTGAAAAGAACAAAGATAGAACTTCTCCACGCGCTCCATCGGTGCGTCCCTTGGGAAGCGCATGAGTCCATCGGCGGGGCCGATGCGCGCGGGCTTGCCGGCGGTCTCAAAAGCCGACAATGTGCCGCGATCCCCGGACACACGGGGAAGGGGTCGAAACTTCCGATCGAGGGGAAACCATGACTTTGTCCCGCACATTCGCCGCGTTCGCCGCAGCCGCGCTTCTGGGCCTCGCCGGCGGCGGCGCCGCGCGCGCGCAGCAGGCCTGGCCGACCAAGCCCGTGAAACTGATCGTGCCCTTCGCGCCCGGCGCCGGCGCCGACATCGGCGCGCGTCTGGCCGCCGACGTCCTGTCGCGCAAATGGGGCCAGAACGTCGTGGTCGAGAACAGGCCCGGCGGCGACAGCCTGATCGCGATTCGCGCGGTGATCGGCGACAATGACGACCATCAATTCCTCTTCACGCCCACGGGCAATTTCACGCCCCATCCCTATCGCCACGAGAAACTGGGCTACGTGCGTGAGCGCGACCTGCTGCCCATCGCCCGTTTCTCCAACACGATCCTCGCCGTCGGCGTGTCCGAACAGATCGGCGTGAAGACCCTGCAGGAATTCGTCGATCTTGCGCGCAAGCGGCCGGGCGAACTCAATGTCATGACCGTGCCCGGCATCACCGATCTGGTGTGGGACAATTTCACCACCGCACTCGGCCTGAAGATCCAGAAGGTGAATTTCAACAATCTCGGGCAAGGCGCCGCCGAAATGGCGGCGGGCCGCATTCAGGCGGTCATGTCGGCCTATGCGGTCATGCAGCCGGTGAACGGCGCCGGCGCGCGCATTCTCGCGGTCAACAGCCGCAACCGCGCCTCCGCCTTGCCTGACGTGCCAACCGCGATCGAGGCGGGCGTTCCCTCGCTTCAGCTCGAAGGGCTGGTGGGCATGTTCGGCCCCAAAAGCGTGAGCCCCGCGCTGCGCAAGCGCATCGGCGACGAAGTGGCCGACGTCGCGCGCATGCCGCAGATCGCGGAAAAGCTCATCGCCAGCGCGCAGACGCCCAATCCCGGCGGCGCGGAGGATTTTGAGAAGGACATCGCCGAGCAGGAGCGGCAGGTGGCCGAAATCGCCAAGCGCATCGGCCTCTCCCGCAAGGAGTGACGCGCGCGCCCCGCAGGCGGCGACGGAACGAACGAACGCGCCGGAGCCCCGCTCCGGCGCGTCTTTCTTTCTGCGTCAGGCGTCAGGCGGCGGGCGCGCCGTCTTGCTTTTGCGCGCGCCGGCGAATCACGTGATCGAGGCTGAAACGCCCCGGCCCCAGCGCGAAGATGAGAATGAAGCCGCCGAAGATCGAGACGTTCTTGAAGAACTGGCTCTGCTGCGCGCGGAACTGGGCGGGATCGGCGAAATCCCAGAAGCGATGCGCGGAGAAGGTCGCCACGATCATGAACAGAAACATGATCACGCAGCCGTAGCGCGTGGCCAGCCCCGCGATGACGAGCGCGCCGCCGAACAATTCCACCGAGGCGCCAAGCGGACCGAAGAACCATTCCGCAGGCCAGCCGCGCGTGGAATAGGCCGCCACGCCCGTGAGTTTCAACACGCCGCTCAGCACGAAAATCGCGCCGACGAAAATGCGCCCGGCGAGCAGAAGCCCGTCGAGATTGCGCGCATAAGGATCCGCAAGGGCGAGAATGGGCGCCGGCGAGGCGCGGTCGTTGACGGGCGATGATTCCATGTGGTTTCCCCTTCGCTGCATCGGCGCCTTGCGCGGCGCCTGTCTGGTTCGCATCGCCGCGCAGGCGCCGACGAGACGTGATCGGGAGTCTGGCAGACCGCCGCGCGTCACGCAAATGGCGCGGGCTTGACGCGCAGGGACGCAGGGCTGATGTAGAACAGGACGCCCGAAGCGTAAACGCCGGGCGAGCGACAGGGGGAGACGATGGACACGGGCGCTACTTTGACACCCGCCGCGACGCGGCCCGGCGCGCGCGCGCGGACGGCTTTCGCGCAAGCGACGTTTGCGAACGCGGCGTTTGCGCAAGCGGCGTTTGCGAAAGCGGCTTTTGCTGCCGCGACGCTTTCAGCCGCGCTTGCAGCCGCAGCGCTTGCAGGAAGCGCGGCGCAGGCCCAGACGCCCGATTTCCCCACGCGGACCATCACGCTCATCGTGCCCTTTCCGCCCGGCGGCTTCGTCGACGCCTCCGCGCGCCTGCTGCAGCCAGAGCTTGAGAAGCGGCTGGGCCGCAGCATCGTCATCGACAACCGCGTCGGCGCAGGCGGCGCCGTGGGCACGCAGGCCGTGGTGCGCGCGGAGCCCGACGGGCATACGCTGCTGGCGGTCGCCTCGTCTCATGCGGTCGCGCCGGCGGTGAACCCGAACCTCTCCTACGACACGGTGAAGGATCTGGCGCCCGTCGTCATGATCGCGCGCGATCCCATGCTCTTCGTCGTCAACGACAAGCTGCCGGCGAAAAGCCTGAAGGAGCTTGCGGAGCTGGCGAGGACCAAGGCGGGCGGCCTCAATTATTCCTCGCCCGGTTTCGGCAGCCAGACGCAGTTCATCGCCGAATTGTTCAATCTGCGCGCCGGCGTGAAGATCACCCATGTGCCCTTCCGCGGCGGCGCGCCTGCGCTGCAGGCCGTCGTGCAGGGCGATGTGGAGTTCACCATCCTGTCGGGTCAGGTCACCTTGCCGCAAATCGAGAACGGCGCCATTCGCGCGCTCGCGCTCGGCGGATCGGAGCGCGACCCGCGCACGCCGTCCACGCCCACGGTCGCCGAAGCGGGCTTCCCCGATGTGGTGGCGATTCAATGGGTGGGATTATTCGCGCCCGCCCGCACGCCGCAAGCCGTCGTCGCGCGCATCAATGCGGCGGTCAACGACGCCCTGCGCGAAAAGGGCGTGCGCGACCGCCTCGCCACCCAGGGCATGACGGCGCTGGGCGGCGCGCCCGACGTTCTGGGCCAGGCGGTCGAAACGGAAGTGCCGCTGTGGAAAGACATCGCGCAGAAGGCGAAGATGAAACTCGCCGACTGACGCGCGAAAGGCGCGCCCGCGCGGCGCGCCTTCGCCTTCAGCGTCCCGTCGCCAGTTTCATGACGGCGGCCGCGTCCTCTCCCTTGTCGCCCGCCCAGGCGACGAATTGGTCCGGCCGAACGAGAACGAGCGACGCCTCGTAATCCTCCCGCCCGTCGGCGCGCGTGTCGCGGATCGTCTTCAGCGGCGCGCCCATCGCCTGCGCCGCGCGTTCGAACGCCGCGACATCCGCGTCGTCGGCGCCGAAGGCCAGAAGCGCGAAGCCCTGATCCAGCTCTTCATAGACGTTGCGCCCGTTCGACAAGAGGCGCGGCGACAGGTGATGGCCGGCGCGCGCCTTGTGCATATGCTCGCCATGGGCGCCGCATGTCGCGCCGGGCGGACCGGCGACCACGAAGGAGCCCGCGTAATTGGGCTCGTAGCGTTGCGCGCGCGCGCCGCCTTCGCTTTCGCGCGATTTCCAAGCCTGCGCGAATTCAGCCTCGTCCTTGGCCGGATCATAGCGATCAAGAAATTGCGCGTCGGCCTTGATGCGCGCGGCGATGAAATCCTCGCCCGTGTCGCGGAAGACGGGACGACGCTCCGCGCCATAGGATTCGAGCAGCCGATCGCCGCCCCAGCCGGCGAGCGCGGCGTGCAATTTCCACGACAGATTGCGCGCGTCCTCAAGCCCGTTGTTCAAGCCATAGCCGCCATAGGGGGGATGGGTGTGCGCGGCGTCGCCCGCGATGAAGACGCGGCCGGCGCGATAGGTCTGCGCCACCGAGACGCGCAGGTCCCAGAAGCCGATGTAGTCATAATCGGCCTTGAAGCTGAAACCGGCGGAGCGTTCGATGACCGCATGCGCGTCGAAATCCTTCGCCTGCGCGGCGGCGGCCGGCACGGGCGCGTGGAAGAACCAGCCCTCGCCCACGTCGATGCGGCCGAAAAATTCCCAATAGCCCGCATGGCGCGGATGCATGACGCGATAGGTGGAGCGCGGCGGAAAACGTTCGAGCCGATCATGCAGCTCTTTTGAGCGGAAGACCGCCAGCAGCATCAGCTGATCGAAATCGGTGCCTTCGCGCGCGATGCCGACCTGTTCGCGCACGAACGAGCGCCCGCCGTCGCAGCCCACGACATAATCGCCGCGGATCGTCATCGCCCCCGCGCCGTCCTCCTGCGCAAGCTCCACGCGCACGCCCGCATCATCCTGTTCGATGCGCGTCGCCGACCAGCCCATCAGCGTCGTGACGCTGGGCAGGCGCGCGAGCTTGCGGCGCAGAACCTCCTCGACGCGATATTGCGGCAGGCGCTCATTGTCCTGGAAATAGAACGGGCGCACGACTTCGCGGCCCGCTGTGGCGTGCCAATAAGGGCTCATCAGGTCGCCATATGCGGTGACTTCGCCGATGGGATAGCCCTGCGGCATGGCGCGCGCCGCGCGGATCTCGTCCGCGACGCCCCAGAAATAAAAATGCTCCGCCGTGCGTTGCGTGAGGTTCTGGCCCTTGGGAATGTTCTGGAGCGTGGTGCGCCGTTCGATCAGCACGCAATCCACGCCGCGTAAGCCCAGATCAAGCGCGAGGGCCGCGCCGACGGGTCCGCCGCCGACGATGATGACTTGATGCCGCTTCTCCATGGCCTCCTCGCCCCCGTTCATGTTCGCTGGCGCGACTTATGCACCGGGGAGCGGCGGGAATCCAGTTCGGATCAGCATGCGGGATCAGCGGGTCGACTCCGCTTGTCGTCGGCTGCGGGACTCAGCCCTTCGGCGCCTTGCAAAAGCGCTCGTTTGCGCGCTCGTTTGCGCGCTCATGATCGCCTTTTCGCTCGTTCTCTTGCGTGCGCGCGAGGGGCCTGGGCGCGGCCTTGCGCGCCGCCGCCGCGCCGCGCCGGGGCATGCCCAGCGCGCCGCATTCCATCGAGAAATTGCGCATCAGGAGCGCGAGGCGCTCGTCGCGCGACATGTCGCGCAATCGGGCGATGGCGGTCTGGCGCGCGTGCGGATCGTCCGCATCGTGCAGAAGCAGCTGCGCAGGCTTGCATGTGTCGGTCATCTTGCGCCCCCCGTGAGGCGCCGGCGGCTCGCGCCCGCCGACGCAATTCCCATATGCGCGGCCGCGACGGCGCGCGTTGATCCCCGTCAAGCCGCGCTTGTCAGCGGCTTGCGACCACGCGGGGATGATGATCGACCGGCCCGCCGTCCAGCGTCTGGTCGATCTCCCCCAGCAGGCGGGGAATTTCGCCGAAGGCCGTCGCGATCTCGCCCTGGTAGCGGCCGAGCCACGCCTCCGCGCTCGCGGCGCGCGCCTCCGCATGGCTGGTCTGCTCGCGCAGCCGCTCGACGGCGTCAGACACCGCTTTCAGCGCTTCCTCGAGGCTGCGGCGCTGTTCGATCTCGGCGCGCATCTGCGCTTCAAGACGCTGGATCGTCTCCTCGCGGGCGAGGTTCTGTTCCTGCAGGTCGCGAATGCCCGCATGGGCCATGGCCAGTTCGGAGCGATAATAATCGGCCTGCTGGGCCGCATAGGTCTCGACCTCGCGATATCGCGCGCGCATCCGCTCCAGCGCATCGGAGGCCGCGCGCACCAGATGCAGCGCGTCGCCCAGATGCTCCCCGCCCTCGCCGGACGGCGCGCCCGTCTGGGCGGGCGCATTTGATGGAGATGGGGCGGCGGATGGGGCGGGCGCGTCGCCCTGACCCATGGGCTCCCCGGCGCCGCCCGCGTGCGGGTGGAGGCGAGGCAGCACCGCGCGCGGCCGGCGCCCTTCGCCGGCGACGGCCGACGCTACGGAAACGGTTTCACGGTCTTGCTCGTCCAGAGCCATCGCACATCCTCTCGACTCGAAGCGAATATGTAACCGGACATTACACAATCATTGCCCGAGCAAAAGGCGTAAATAACGGTTATAAACCAGAAAAGCCACGCAGAGCGTGGCCTTGGGTTTACGATTGCATCTGAAATGTAACCTTGACTGATTTTCGCCGCGCGGAGCCCGCCGCCAAACTTCGGCGCGATCAGCGGCTTGGAATCGATTTCGGCGCAGGCCCCGTCGGGGAAGCCGGCGAAGTTTCGGCCGAAGAATCGGTCAAAGCGTCAGCCGAAGTTTCGGCCGAAGTTTCGGACTTGCGCTGCGGCGGGCGGCGCGACGCGCGGCGCTGGGCGGCGAGACGCTTGCGGAAACCCGCCCCGTCATCGTCCTCCCGCGTGCCTCCCGTCTCCGCCATGCTGGCGATCAGAAGCTTCAGGCGCTCTTCCTGCGACAATTTACGCAAGGCGTTGATCTCGCCGCGCGCGGCCTTGTCGCCAAGACGGGTCGTCTGCGTCACGCGTTTCTCCTGACATTGGGAACGCTATGTCAACGGACGCCGCGCGAAACGGTTCCCCTAAAGCGCATAGCGCATCGCCACGCCTGTTCCCGCGCAAAGAAGAAGCACGAGCGGCACGGAGAGCTTGAACCGCAACAGGGCTGCGGAGGCGAGAACCGCCAGCGCAAGGGCCGCCGCGTCGAGCGTCGCAAGAGCGGGCGCAGGCAAGGCGATCGGTCCAAGACGCAGGCTTGCGACGTCGCGGAAGAGGACATGCAGCGCGAACCATGCCGCCAGATTGAGGATGACGCCGACCACCGCCGCCGTGATCGCGCCCAGCGCGCCTGCGAGCTTCTTGTTCGCGCGCAGGCGCTCCACATAAGGCGCGCCGAGAAATATCCACAGGAAACAGGGGACGAAGGTCACCCAGGTCGTGAGCGCGGCGCCGAGCACGCCCGCCGTCATCGGATCGAGCGCAAGCCCCGGCGCTTGGCGCCATGCGGCGAGAAAGCCCACGAAGGTCAGCACCAGAATGAGCGGGCCCGGCGTCGTTTCCGCAAGCGCCAGCCCATCGAGCATTTCGCCGGGCGCGAGCCAGCCGAAGGTCTCCACGGCCTGCTGCGCCACATAGGCGAGCACGGCATAGGCGCCGCCGAACGTCACCACCGCCATTTTGGAGAAGAAGAGCGCGATGTCTTCGAACACATTGTCGCGGCCGAAGACGGCGGCGACGATCACGAAAGGCGCGATCCACAGCGCGCCCCAGATCGCCAGCGCCTGCGCGGCGCGCGCAAGGCTTGCGGGGGCGCGCGCGGAATCGCTCGCCAGACCGGCTTCGTCATCGTCGGCGCCGCCATGCGCGGGCGCGGCGACCAGATGGGGAAAGGCGAAGCCCAGCGCGCCGGCGGCGAATACGACGAGCGGAAACGGCGCGTCGAATGCGAACAAGGCGAGAAAGGCGCAAGCGGCCAGCGCCAGCGAGAACCGCGTCTTCAACGCGCGCCGCCCCACGCGCACCACCGCCTCCACGACAATGGCCAGAACCGCAGCCTTCAGGCCGAAGAACAGCGCGAGCGCCCATTCGGCCTGTTGATGGCGCGCGTAAAGCGCGGCGAGCGCAAGAATGAGGAAAAAGCCCGGCAGGACGAACAGCACGCCCGCGACCACGCCGCCGCGCCATCCATGCAACAGCCAGCCTATGTAAGTCGCCAGCTGCTGCGCCTCGGGCCCCGGCAGCAACATGCAATAATTCAGCGCATGCAGGAAACGCGCTTCCGAAATCCAGCGGCGCTTCTCGACAAGCTCGCGATGCATGAGCGCGATCTGCCCCGCAGGCCCGCCGAAACTCAACAGCCCGATGCGCAGCCACACGCCGCTCGCCTCGCGAAAGGAGGGATGCGCGACGGGCGCGCTTTCGGCTTTCTGAGGGGACGCGGACATAAATCGCCTGACTGCAAAGAACGGGAACGCGCGGCGAGGGATAGACCGCGCGGCGGCGCTTGCCAAGGCGGCCGAGGCAGGAACATCCACGGCGCGGCTTGGTTATCCGCCTGCGGAGGCTTCGATGACGACGCAGCGCGCGCCGGCCAAGGAATGGAAAGACCGCTATTTCGCGCGCGATTGCCCCCAGTGCGGCGCGCATTGTCACATCATCGTCACCTATGACGGCGCCGAGACGCTCAGCGAAGAGACCGGCCTGTGCTTCGCCTGCGGCGCGCCCGTGCATAGCGAGCGCTGCTTCATGGTGTGGGTCGCGCCAAGCCGCGCGGAGGCGGAACGGCGCGTCGCGCGCGCCGCCGTCCTCGC
>CAIXDD010000265.1 GCA_903918155.1 uncultured Hyphomicrobiales bacterium | reverse complement strand
GTACACCGGCTCAGTTTTCGAGGATGAATCGATGAGCGACTTCCATCGCGTCAAGCGCCTGCCGCCCTATGTATTTGAACAGGTCAACCGCCTGAAGGCCCAGGCGCGGGCCAATGGGGCCGACATCATCGACCTCGGCATGGGCAATCCGGACCTCCCGGCGCCCCGCCATGTCATCGAGAAACTGGTCGAGACCGCTGGCAAGCCGCGCACCGACCGCTATTCCGCCTCCAAGGGCATCGCGGGCCTGCGCCGCGCCCAGGCCTCCTATTACGAGCGCCGCTTCGGTGTGAAGCTCAATCCTGACACGCAGGTGGTCGCGACCCTCGGCTCCAAAGAGGGCTTCGCGAATATGGCCCAGGCCATCACCGCGCCGGGCGATGTGGTGGTGGTGCCCAATCCTTCCTATCCCATCCACGCCTTCGGCTTCCTCATGGCGGGCGGCGTGATCCGCTCGGTCAACGCGGACCCGACGCCGGACTTCTTCCATCAGCTTGAGCGGGCGGTCATCCATTCGATCCCCAAGCCCATCGCCATCGTGACCTGCTATCCCTCGAACCCGACCGCCTGCGTGGCGGGTCTCGATTTCTACAAGGATCTCGTCGCCTTCGCGAAGAAGCATGAGTTGTTCATCCTTTCCGACCTCGCCTACGCCGAGGTCTATTTCGATGACAACCCACCCCCGTCCGTGCTCCAGATTCCCGGCGCCAATGACGTGACGGTGGAGTTCACCTCCATGTCCAAGACCTTCTCCATGGCGGGCTGGCGCATCGGCTTCGCGGTGGGCAACGAGCGGCTTCTGGCGGCTTTGGCTCGCGTGAAGTCCTATCTGGACTACGGCGCCTATACCCCCATCCAGGTGGCGGCCGCCGCCGCGCTGAATGGCCCCGAGGATTGCATCATCGAGATGCGCTCCATCTACAAGAAGCGCCGCGACGTGATGGTGGAGAGCTTCGCGCAGGCGGGCTGGAACATTCCCGCGCCCACCTCGTCGATGTTCGCCTGGGTGCCGATCCCCGAGAAGTTCCGGCATCTGGGCTCGCTGGAATTCTCCAAGCTCCTCATCGAGAAGGCGGATGTGGCGGTCGCGCCGGGAATCGGCTTCGGCGAGCACGGCGACGAATATCTGCGCCTCGCCCTTGTGGAGAACGAACAGCGCATCCGGCAGGCCGCGCGCGGCATCCGGCGCTTTTTCGATACAGCCGAAGAACAATTGCACAATGTCGTGCACCTGCAGGCGCACGGCTGAACGAGAGCGCCTGCGCGCCTAATTCATTCGAAACTGCAAAAACTTGACGCGTCCGAAGCCTGGCCGGCTCCGGGCGCGTCGTTCTTTTGTCCAATATGGTCCGGGGCTTGCAAGTTGACCTGCGCTATTGGAAGCGGCCCGGCGGCGTCCTAGTTTGACACGTGACGTTGGGTCCGCTCGCGACAGGAGGCTCGCATGTTCGACGACGACAACAAGGACCGCGCGTTCGAGACCCGGGACGAGACGGAGGCGCCTCAGATCGAGCGGGAGGCCGCGCAGGCGGACTTATCCGACGCCGGCGCGCAGGAGGCGGCCGACGAGGCGACGCAGGACGAACCCTCGGGCGCGGCGAGCGAGATCGATCAGGTGCGCGACATCCTGTTCGGCGCGGCGCAGCGGGCGACGGACGAGCGCCTGCGCGCGCTGGAGGAGGCGGTCGATTCGCTGCGCGCGGACATGATGCGGCTGTTCGCCGATCTCGAAGGCCGCATGGCGGACGGCGAAGCGGCGGCCGAGCGGCGTCACGTCATGGCCACGCAGGGCATCGGGTCGGCCCTGTCCGAGATCGGGTCGCAAATCCTCAAATTGTCCGGTCGGGCCGGCGCTTGATCCCGTGAGCCCGCGCAGCGCCCCCCATCCGTCTGCGCCCGCCGGCCAAAGCGCAGGCGAGGCGCGGCAGGACGATCTGCAATCGCTGCGGCGCCTGTTGCTGCGCGACGAGCTTGCGCGGCTTGAGGCCTTGCAGGAGCGGCTGGGCGGGGACGCGCAATTGGAGCGGTCGGTGTCGGGCGTTCTGGCCGGCGCGATGACGCGGGCGTCCGAGGAGCGGGGCCGCGAATTCGCGCAGGCGCTGGCGCCGGGCGTCGTGCGGGCGCTGGCCGAGCGCAGCAGCGCCGCGCGCGAGGATGTGGCGGAAGCCCTGCGGCCGATCGCCCCGCTCATGGCGACGAGCGCGCGGCTCGCCCGCTACCAGCGCATCGACGAGCGCGTGAGCGGCTGGTTCCGGCTGCGCGCGCGCGAACGCGCGACGCAGGACAGCGCGCCCGCGCGCGTCGAACGCATTCTTCTGCTGGAGCGGGGAAGCGGATTGCTGACGGCGAGCTGGAGCCGCAGGGGCGATCCCGGCGAGAAGGCCGATCTCATCGGCGGTCTGATCGCCGCCATCACGGCCTTCGCGCGCGATGCGCTGGGCGAACGGCAATTGCGCGCGCTCGATTTCGGCGACCGGCGCGTCTATCTGCGCATGAGCGGCGATCTGATCGCGGCGGCGCAGATCGATTGCGAACTCGCGCCCGCGCAGGAGCGCGCGCTGGACGCGCGCTTTCTCGAATTGCTCGTGCGCCAGCGCAGCGGCGCGCAGGTGGACGAAGCCCAGCTCGCCGCCGCCGCGCAGGAAATCTCGGCCGCGCGCGGGCGACCCAAATCCGCGGTGTCATGGATCGTCGCGCAGGCGCTGGCGATGTGCGTTCTTGCGGGGGGCGGGGCGCTGGGCCTGCGCACGGGCTTGCGCCTGTGGACCGAGCGATGCGTCACGCAGGCGGTGGAGCAATTCCTTAGCGCGCGCCCCGAGGCGGCGCTCATTCCGCTGGGCGTCGCGGTGGATCATGACAGCCTGCGCATCGAGCTGCGCCTGATCGTGGGTCCCAAGGCGCTCGGGGATGCGGAGGCGCTGCGCGCGGCGGCGGCGGCGGCCGTGGGCGCCGAGTACCGTATCGTCACAAGGCTGGCGCAATCTGCGGTCAGGGTCACGCCTGCGGACGACAAGCCGAAGCGATGACGACGCGGCGCCAAGGTTTTGCATCAAGGGTTTGGGTCAAGGTTTTGCGTCACGGTTTTGCGTCGAGCCGCACGGAAAGAGGGGGCTGAGCCATGGAAAGACGACAGACCAGATGAGCGCGCGCCTCAGGACGATGGGCCGCACCCGGCGCGCGCCATGACGCCGGCTGCGAAAATCATGCTTCTCGGCCCGATCGGAGTCGGCAAGACGTCCCTGCTGCGCCGGCTCGTGTTCGACAGGTTCGACAGCGATTACAAGACCACCATCGGC
>CAIXDD010000264.1 GCA_903918155.1 uncultured Hyphomicrobiales bacterium | reverse complement strand
CCAGCGGGCCGGCGCCGGCGAGCTTCGGAGAGGCGAGCGCGAACAGCCCGTCGCCTTGGGCGAGGGCGGTCGCATCCTCGCCGGCGATATTCACTGTGAGGCTTGCGCCGCGGATCGGTTCGTTGGTGCGCGCATCGTCGAGATGGATCGCGAGCGCGCCGCCCTTGAGCGCCGCCACCACTTGATAAAGCTCGGACTGAACCGCAAGGCGCGGGCCGACCGCAGCGGGCGGCGGCGGGGCGTCATGCGTATGGTCTTCGCCCTCATGGGCGCCGGCGGGCGCCGCAAGACCGACGAACAGCGCGCAGGACAAGGCGAGAAGACAAGCGGAAAAGGCGGCCGCGAGGCGCCTCAGGCGAGACAATGCGAAAATGGACATGACGACCCCGGTGTCGAACAGGCGCGCAAGGCCCGTGCGAGAGCAGGGGCCGTTCAGCTCATGTCGGCGGTACGCGGGGGTCGGCGCAGGCCGTCGGGATAAAGTCCCTCGCGCAAGCCGGCCTGCGGCAAGGGCGCGGCGCGCGCAAGGCGCGGCGTGAGGAGGGCGCTCGCGATCTGGGCGGGCAGAGCGACCGCGCAAGCGATTCCGCAACAGGCGCTTTCGCAGGGATGATCGGCGGGCGCGCCGTGTTGGTGAAGGGTTCCGTCTGCGGCGGCCTTCGCCGCGCTCTGTTCGCCGTGGCCGGGGCAATCGCTATGGGCGGGGCTAGGAATTGGCTCGCCCGCCGCCGCCAAACCCGCCGCCGCGCCGGTCGCCGCGCCGGCATGCGCGTGAGCCGGCGCCGCCCCGTGCAGGACGAGACCGAGCGCCGCCGCCAGAAAGAGGGCGGGCGCTAAACGACGCAGCAAGGCGGCGAAAGCTGACATGATCTCCTTCCGGGGACGACCGGGTCATACGCCGCCATGATCCTGCGCGCAATGGCCTCTGTCCAGAGCGGAATACAGGCGGCCCGCAGGGAGGCCGGACCCGCGCGCCTCGGGGCCGCACGTTCCGCACAGTAAGCGCCTCAGCCCAAAAAAAGCAAAAAAAGAGTGATTTATAAAATACAAGCTTTGCAAACATGGGCGTTTCATCCCATAAATAAAAAGCTTTATCTGTGACTATTCGGGGGCGAAAATGCGGGTTGGACTTTTGCTGGGCGCCTGCGCCCTGGGCGTGAGCGTCTTGTTTGCTCACAACGCACCCGCGAACGCGCAGGGCGTCTTTGAAGTCATCCTTCAGGAAGCGATGCGCCAGCAACAGATGCAGGCCCAGCAGGACGCGTTACGCCGCCAGCAGGCCGCCGCGCGTGCCGCCGAGGAACAACGCCTCAAAGCCACGCGCCAGACATGGGCCGCACTCGACGAAAACGTGCGCGCCTGCGTGAACCAATCGCTTCAGATGGTCGGGCAAAACATCGAGGTTCTGGTCCAGCAAGGGATCCCCGCCTCAGATCCGCGTCTGGGACAAACCATCCAGGATTGCAACGTCATCTCTTCGCGGCGCCTCGCCAAGGGCGTGCCTTGCGTCTTCGAGGGCGCGCAGACGCTTTGCGACGACGTGTTCGTTTTCACCAATGCGCCGGGCTTCGCGCTTTCGGCGGAGCAGCTCGCCGCCGCCATCGTCTCGAACCGCGTGAATGAGATCGGCACTATCCAGATGGAAGCGCCCGCCGCGCGCGCCCGCCGCATGGCGGCCGCCGAACAGCGCCGTCGCGACCAGATGTTCCAATCCATGCTCGCCAAACTCGCGCCGCTGGCCGAGCCCGCCAATTCTTTCGCCAACAAGCGCGCGGGCGTGCTGCAAAAGGCCGTCAAGACGGCGCAAACCAATCCCAAAGCCTCGATGGAGCAGGTCGCCCAGCTCGTCGCCGACGTCGACCGGCTGGTGGCGGAGGACCGCGAGGAGAAATTGCGCATCGAGCGCGTGCGCGCGGAGAAAATCGCGCGCGGCGAAGTGGACGTGAAAGGCGCGGGAACCGGCGCGAACCAGAAGGTCGCCCGCGCCAACGCCTATTGGGATATTTTCCTCAAGCAGTTGCGCGACGCGTCTGGCTCGCAGGCCGACGGAGCGCTGGGCAAGGATTTCCGCCAGAGCGCCGACAAGGACATCGGAAAATTCCGCTCGGATTTCTTCACCTCCGACACGGTGGACAAATGCGCGCAGGCGCAGGGCGGCTTCCGTTGCGAAGTGACGGGAACCTTCAAGGTCTCCGCCCTGAAGGTGGAGGTCCAAAAGCAGATGACCGCCGCGATCTCATCGGATTCGCGCAAATATCGCTTCATCCTTCGCTATGCCGAGCCGGAGGATCACAAGACCGATTGCGGCGAGCAGAAAGCGGAGACCACGCGCTTCCTCGTCAATCAGGTCAGCGCCGAATTCTCCCGCCGCGGCTATACGATCGTCGCGAAATCCGCCGAGGACGCCGCGGAACGCAGCGGCGATTTCGATTATTACATCAACCTGCTCGACATCAATCATTGCGACGCGCTCGACTATGGCGGGAATTTCCTCAGCGTCACGCTGCGCGCGCAATTGAAACTGCTCGACAAGGCGTCCGATCCCGCCAAGCGGCTGGAACTCGCCAATGTGCCGGTGTCCAACACCAAGCGCATCATTCGAAACGCGCAGACCCCGCTTGAACTCGTCAAGCGCGAGTCCCTGCCGCTGCAGGGCGCGGAAGTCGCCAGCATGATCGTGCGCGAGGTGGACACCAAGCTGATCAATATGGCGCAGGATAAATCGCGTGCGCCCAGCGTCGTGGCGGGCTCGGTGCGTTCGGCGAGCCAATATTCGATCCGCATCGAAGGGATCGGCCAGCGCGACCGGCAACAGATCCGCGCGCTGCGCGATCTCGTGAAGAGCAAGCTGGGCGTCGAAAGCTCCGTGGAGCCCAAGGGAACCTCGGACAAGGCGGTGGAGATCACCTTCGACCGCGATCAGCGGTTCGATCCCGAGGACATCGTCGACGCGCTCTATGATCTCTACAAGGACCGCAAGAATTTCCGCGCAAAATATAACGGCGACCGCACTTTTGAGGGCAAAATCTGATGCGCGGCGCCTTGTCTGACATCCT
>CAIXDD010000263.1 GCA_903918155.1 uncultured Hyphomicrobiales bacterium | reverse complement strand
GCCCTCGCGCGATCCGCTGTCTCCGGACCCGCCGTTTCTCGATCCGCCGATCATGGACGCCCCGTTCAATCCTCGCCGTAAACCGAATCGCAAGCTTCAGGCTGTTGGATGGAGACGCGATCCTGCCGGATTCCGCGCGCGCGCGCGAGCGTCGCCGGGGATCGGCGCAGGATCGGCGCAGAGGGCTGCGCAGAGGGTGCGCAGGGGTTGGCGCAAGGGTGCGCAGAAAGCGGCCGCCGCGCGCCTTGCGAGCGGGCGGAAAACGTGAATGATCAGGACGTAGGGAGTCCCATGACCAAGACCGTCCTGATTGTTGAGGACAACGAGCTCAATATGAAGCTCTTCAACGATCTCCTCGAAGGCCACGGCTATGCGACGCTCCAGTCCCGCAACGGGGTGGAGGCGGTGGAGCTTGCGCGCAAGAACAAGCCGGATCTGATCCTGATGGACATCCAATTGCCGGAGGTCTCGGGGCTGGACGTCACGAAATGGATCAAGGCGGACGAAGACCTGCGCGCCATTCCGGTGATCGCGGTCACCGCCTTCGCCATGAAGGGCGACGAGGAGAAGATGCGGCAGGGGGGCTGCGAGGCCTATCTCTCCAAACCGATCTCGGTGGCGAAATTCCTGGAGACCGTGCGCATTTACGCCGGCCCCGCCGATTGAGGGCGACCTGAAGGCTGTTTTCGATTTTTGAATTTTCGTTCGTTCGTTTCGCCGCCGGATTTTTTCATGACCGCTCGCATTCTCGTCGTCGACGACATTCCCGCCAATGTGAAACTGCTCGAGGCGCGGCTCTCTGCGGAATATTTTGAGGTGCTGAGCGCCAATAACGGGCCGCAGGCCCTGTCCTTGTGCGCGCAGGGCCTGTGCGACGTCGTGCTGCTCGACGTGATGATGCCGGGCATGGACGGGTTCGAGGTCTGCCGCAGGCTGAAGGCCGATCCCGCCACCGCCCATTTGCCGGTCGTCATGGTCACCTCCCTCGATCAATCCTCCGACCGCTTGCGCGGGCTAGAGGCGGGCGCCGACGATTTCCTCGGCAAGCCTGTCGACGAAATGGCGCTGATCGCGCGCGTGAAGTCGCTCGCCCGGCTCAAAGTGTCGCTGGACGAATTGCGCAATCGCCGCTCCGCCGCCGCGCGCATGGGCGCCGCCGCGACGCTCTCCGTCGTGCTGGGCGACAAGGGCGAACAGGGGCGCATCCTTCTGATCGACGATCGCGCCAGCTCCATCGAGCGCATGACGGGCGCCTTGCGCAGCCGTCATCGGCTGGATGTGGAGCGCGACCCGGCCAAGGCGGTGGAGACTGCGGGACAGCGCGATTATGAATTGCTGATCGTCAGTCTCGGCCTGACCGGTTACGACGGCTTGCGCGTGTGCGGGCAATTGCGCTCGCTGGAGCGCACGCGCCATGCGCCGATCCTGCTCGTCGCCGAGCAGGAGGATCGCGCGAAGGTTTTGCGCGGGCTGGAGCTGGGCGCCAATGATTACGTGCTGCGGCCGGTGGACCGCAGCGAATTGGTCGCGCGCGTGCGCACGCTTCTGCGTCGGCGCCGCTATGCGGAGGCGCTGCGCAACGAGATGCAAAGCTCCATCGATCTGGCGCTGCTCGATCCGCTCACCGGCATGGGCAACCGGCGCCTGCTCGACGCGCGCCTGCCTGACCTGATCCAGCAATGCCAGCGGCGCGGGCGTCCTTTCGCGCTGATGGCGCTCGACATCGACCGGTTCAAGGCCGTGAACGACGCCTGGGGCCATGACGCCGGCGACGAGGTGCTGCGCACATTCGCCGCCCGCGTGCGCAATGTCGTGCGCGAGAGCGATCTGGCCTGCCGCCTCGGCGGGGAGGAATTCGTCGTGCTGATGCCCGACGCCGACCTCACGCTGGCCGCCCGCATCGCCGAACGGGTGCGGCGGGGGATCGAGATGGAGCCGTTCTCCATCGAGCGCGGGGCGCGGCGCATCCCCGTGACGGTCTCGATCGGCCTCACCGGCGCCGATCCCGACGCCGATCCCGGCATGTTGCTGCGCCGCGCGGACCGGGCGCTGTACCGTTCGAAGGCGGAAGGGCGCAACCGCGTCTCGCTCGACGCGGCCTGACCGTCGCCGCAATTTCGTCTTCTTGCGATGGAAATCAGAGGCTTGCCGTTGCGGAACGATTCGCGGCGGACAGGCGTCGGGCTGGGCCGTTAACCCAAAATGTTGTGGTTAAGTCACTGTTTAGCTCAAGAAAAGCCTTGGCCGCGATTGCCGGTTGCGGCCGGGGGCGTTAGCATCTCCTCAATGTTCGCCGGGCGACCGGCGCACAGTCCCCTACGAGTGCTCAGGTCCGCCGCATCTCCTGGGTTCGTGGGGCAGGCCGGCCGGCGATGGTTCAGGAGTGGCCTCCTCGGAACCGGAGCCGGCCGGCCGTCTTTCCCGCCGGTCTTTCTCGCCGGTCTTTCTCCCGACATGAGACGAGAGACATGAAAAAAGCCGCCCGAAGGGGCGGCTTTTTCGTATCCAAGGCGCTGATCCTGAAAGATCTGCGCCGGAGCTGACCTTCAGGTCACTTGATCTTGGCTTCCTTGAACTCGACGTGCTTGCGCGCGACGGGATCGTATTTCTTGTAGCTCAGCTTCTCGGTCTTCGTGCGCGCGTTCTTCGACGTCACGTAGAAATAACCGGTGTCGGCGGTCGACACGAGCTTGATCTTGATGTTGGCGGCCTTGGCCATGGGAAACCTGCTCTTCGAAACGGAATGTTGCGCGCAAAATACGGACGGAGGCCGGGAAGTCAAGCGACGGCGGGCGGGGGGCGCGCGGAAAGCGGCCCCGTTCACATCTGCGCGCGCATCCAGCCGGCGCGCCCGACGCGATACCAGGGGGCCGGCAGCATGTGGGACATGCCGGCGGCCAGCCGCAGCTCCAGCTCGCGCAGCACCACGCGGGTGATGAAGGGCAGGTCGAGGCCATAGGCCTGCGAGACGGGCGCCCAGACCAGCTCGGTCAGCTCCCGGTCCGGCCCGACCATTCCGTCCACGCGATGGGAGACCGCCGCGACGTCGGCGGCGAAGAAGATCGTGTCGTAGCGGCGCGGCAGGCGCGGGGGCGTGGTGGCGCGGGCGACGAAATGCAGCGGCTCCAGATGCGGATAGGCGCCCTGGGCGGCGAAGGCGGCCCAGCCCTGCGGCGCGCCCTGCGGGGCGCCATAGCCGCGTTCGGCGACCATCAGCCCCGTCTCCTCGAACGTCTCGCGAATGGCCGTCAGCGCCAGCGCGCGGGGCAGGGCGGGCGAGCGGGGCGCGAGGGCGGCCAGACGCGCTTGCGCCGCGCCGGGCAGGGCGCCGGCCGCCGCCATGCGCCGGTCGTCGGGATCGAGCCGTCCGCCGGGAAAAACATATTTGCCGGGCATGAAACGGTCGCCGTCATGCCGCCGGCCCAGAAGCACGCGCGCCTCCGCGCCCGAACGGTCGATCAGGATGAGGCTCGCGGAGAGAAGCGGGCGCGCGCCCGTGGGCGGCTTCAGCCGCAGTTTCGACCAGACCTCGCGATTGAGCAGGCCGGCGAGATCGTCGAGATCGATCCCGCCTCCGGGCCCGGCCGCGCCGGCGGGCGGCGCGCTCACGCCAGCCTCATTGCGCGGGCTGACGGACGGGCGCGTCCGCGCCGAAGCCATGCATGCGCATCGCCCATTGAAAGCCCACCAGCGCGCCCTTGATGCGCGGCAGGAACCACAGGCTGAGCGCGATGGTCAGAAGCGGCCAGACCACGCCGTGGACCCACAAGGACAGCGCGGGCCAGCGTTCGTCGGCCACCATCAGCGCGGCGACGACGATATGGCCCACGACGAAAATGGTGAGATAGGGCGGCGCGTCGTCGGCGCGCTGGTGATGCAATTCCTCGCCGCAGGCGGGGCAGGCCTTGGCGACTTTCAGATAGGCGCGGAACATGGCGCCTTCGCCGCATTGGGGGCAGCGCTGGCTCCAGCCGCGCCGGGCGGCCAGCCGCCAGTCGCGCTGCGGAAGCGCCGATTCGAAATCCTGTTCGGTGTGTTGGGTCATTGACGATCCTTGACGCGACGCCTGCGGGCGCTCGCCCGCCCTGCGCTCACTTGTTCGGCCCCTTGCGCGGGCCCTTGCGCGGGCCTTTGCCCGATGCGGGGCCTTTCGAACGCTTGTGTGGGCCTTTCGGCCCTCTTGGAGAAGAGGACGTCTTGTCGCGCCGCGCCGGCGTGCGCAAGCTGCGCGCGCCGCCGGGCAATGCGCCGCGCGCGCGCCCCTCGCTCAGCACTTCGAAGCGCAGCGCGCCCGCGAAGGGCGCCGCCTCGACGAGGCGCACCTGCACGCTGTCGCCCAATCGATAGGCCTCGCCGCTGCGCGCGCCCACCAGCGCATGCAGGCGCTCTTCATGGCGGAAGTAATCGTTGCCGAGCGTGGACGCGGGCACGAAACCATCCGCCCCCGTCTCCGCGAGCTTCACGAACAGGCCCGATTTCGTGAGGCCGGAAATGCGCCCCTCGAAACTCGCGCCCACGCGCTCGCTCAGGAAACTGGCGATCAGCCGCTCCGTCGTCTCGCGTTCGGCGGCCATGGCGCGCCGCTCCGCCGCGGAGATCTGCGCGGCGATTTCAGCCAGCGCGCCCGCGCTCATGTCGGGCAGGCCGTCGGCGCCGAATTTCAGCGCGCGGATGAGCGCGCGATGGACCACGAGATCGGCGTAGCGGCGGATGGGCGAGGTGAAATGCGCGTAGCGGCGCAGGTTGAGGCCGAAATGGCCGTAATTCTCGGACACATATTCGGCCTGCGCCTGCGTGCGCAGGACGATCTCGTTGACGACGTTCTCGTGTTCGGTGTCTTTCACTTGCGCCAGGACGGCGTTGAAATTCTGCGGCCGCAGCGGCTGGCCCTTCGGCAGCTTGATGTCGATGCTGGCGAGGAACTCGCTGAGCGCGTGCGCCTTCTCCACGCTTGGCGCGTCATGGGCGCGGTAGATCAGCATCTGGCGATTCTGTTCGAGCGTCTCCGCCGCCGCGACATTGGCGAGGATCATGAAATCTTCGATCAGCCGATGCGCGTCGAGCCGGGGCGGCGTGAGCACGCGGTCGATCTTGCCCTCGGGCGTGAGAACGAGCTTGCGCTCGGGGAGGTCGAGATCGAGGGGGCTGCGATGATGACGCGCGATCTTCAGCGCGTGATAGGCCTCCCACAAGGGCTTGAGCACCGAGTCCAGAAGGGGCTTCGCCGTTTCGTCGGGCCAGCCGTCGATGGCCGCCTGCGCCTGCGGATAGGCGAGCTTGGCGGCCGAGCGCATCATCACGCGGTGGAAGGAATGGTCGATCTTGCGGCCGTCCTTGGCGATGCGCATGCGCACGGCGAGCGCGGGGCGCTCTTCGCCCGGACGCAGCGAGCAGAGATCGTTGGAGATCCGCTCAGGCAACATGGGGACGACGCGATCGGGGAAATAAACCGAATTGCCCCGCTCCAGAGCCTCGCGTTCGAGCGCGGAGCCCGGCCGCACATAAGCGGCGACATCGGCGATGGCGACGGTCAGGAGGAAGCCGCCGGCATTGTCGGGATCGTCGTCGCGCGCCGCATGCACGGCGTCGTCGTGGTCTTTCGCGTCGGCGGGGTCGATGGTGACGAGCGGCAGCGCGCGCCAGTCCTCGCGCCCCTGCATGGTCGCAGGCGCGGCGCGCTCGGCTTCCTCCAGCGTCTCCTTGCGGAAGACATGGGGCACGCCATGCGTGATGAGCGCGATCGTGGTGATCGCCCTTTCGTTGTTCACGGCCCCCAGACGCTCGACCACTTTCGCGCTCGCGCCGAACCGGCCCGCGCGCATCATGTCCACGCTCACGAGATCGCCGTCGCGCGCAGCGCCTTCCGCCCCCGGCGGGATCAGCAATTCGCGATTGAGGCTCTTCTTGTCGATGGGCAGAAGGCGCCCGCCCCCGGCCGCATGATCGGCGCGGAACACGCCGATGATCTGCGCGCGCGTGCGCGAGACCAGCTTGATGACGCGCCCGACATAGTCGGGCTGTCCCGCCTCCGCATGAGGCTCGCGCGTCACGCGCAGAAGCGCGCGGTCGCCCACGCCCGGCGTCTGCTCGTCGCGGCGATTTTTGCCCGCACTCTTGCCGCGCGCGCCGCTGCGGGGAACCGACACGAGAATCCGCGGGGCGGGGCCATGCTCCTCCTCGTCCCATTCCACCGGCGCGGCGAGAAGCTCGCCGTCGCGGTCGCGCGTCTTCACGTCCGCCAAAACCACATTGGGCAATTGGCCGGGCTTGTGGAGGATCTTGCCGCGCCGTTCGAGCGCGCCGTCGGCCTCCATCTCCTTCAGGAGGCGCTTGAGATCGATCTTCGCGGCGCCGCGTATGCCGAACGCCTGCGCGATTTCGCGCTTGCCGATCTTGTCGGGCGCGGGGCGGCCCGCTTCCTGCGCGGCCGTACGTTCGCGCGCGATAAAGGCGAGAATCTCGTCTTTGCCGGGCAGCGGAGCGTCGACGGGAGAACCTTTCGCACGAACGGTCATGGGAACCTTACAGGAGCGCGCCACACGCGCGATGCGGCGTCGCGGCCGACGGTTCACCATAGCCGCAAGCAGGGGCGGGCGGCAAACGAGGCGCTATTTGCGCTTCTCCGCCGCGCGCCGCATGGCTTCCGCCAGAGCGCCGCTCATCGCGCCTGAGCTTGCGCCTGTCGCCTGCCCCGATCCTAGGCCGGCTCCTGGACCCGGCCGCGCTCCGCCGGCGCCCGCCTGTCGCGGCGGGCCTTTCTCCATATGGGCGCGCTGGTCGGCCCGCAGCGGCGCGCCGCCGCGCGGCTGGGCGGCGCCGGGCTCGTCGTCGAGCCGCATGGAGAGGGCGATGCGCTTGCGCGGCTTGTCCACGTCGAGCACCTTCACCTTCACGATGTCGCCGGGCTTGGCGACCTCGCGCGGATCCTTGATGAAGGTGCGCGACATGGCGGAGATGTGCACGAGCCCGTCCTGATGCACGCCGATGTCCACGAAGGCGCCGAAGGCGGCCACATTGGTCACCGCGCCTTCGAGGATCATGCCGGGCTTGAGATCGTCGAGCGTCTCCACGCCTTCCATGAATTCGGCGGTCTTGAAAGCGGGGCGGGGATCGCGCCCGGGCTTCTCCAATTCGCGCAGGATGTCGGTGATCGTGGGCACGCCGAATTGCGCATCGACGAATTGCTGCGGCCTGATGGCGCGCAGCGTGCGCGCATCGCCGATCAGAAGCTTGATGTCGCTTTTGGTCGCTTCGAGAATGCGGCGCACGACCGGATAGGCTTCCGGATGAACGGCGGAGGAATCCAGCGGATCGTCGCCGCCCAGAACGCGCAGGAAGCCCGCGCATTGCTCGAACGCCTTGGGCCCGAGGCGCGACACTTTCTTCAATTCGGCGCGGGTGCGGAAGGGGCCGTTCGCGTCGCGATGGCCGACGATGTTCTGCGCCAATTGCTCGCCCACGCCCGACACGCGCGCCAGCAGCGGCGCGGAGGCGGTGTTCACGTCCACGCCCACCGCGTTCACGCAATCCTCCACCACCGCGTCGAGCGAGCGCGAGAGTTTATGTTCGGCGAGATCGTGCTGGTATTGGCCCACGCCGATGGATTTGGGATCGATCTTCACCAGTTCCGCCAGCGGATCCTGCAGGCGGCGCGCGATGGAGACGGCGCCGCGCAGCGTCACGTCGAGTTGGGGCAATTCCTGCGAGGCGAAGGCGGAGGCCGAATAGACCGAGGCGCCGGCCTCCGAGACGATCGCCTTGGTGAGCTTCAGCTCCGGGAATTTCTTGATCGCTTCGAGCGCGAGCTTTTCGGTCTCGCGCGAGGCGGTGCCGTTGCCGATGGCGACCAGCTCCACCTTGTGGCGCAGGGCCAGGGCGGCGATCGTCGCAATAGAATCGTCCCAGCGGCGCTGCGGCTCATGGGGATAGATAGTGGCGGTGTCCACCACCTTGCCGGTCGCGTCGATCACGGCGACCTTCACGCCGGTGCGGAAGCCCGGATCAAGGCCCATCGTGGCGCGCGCGCCGGCGGGGGAGGCGAGCAGCAGGTCGCGCAGATTGCCGGCGAACACTTTCACCGCGTCGTCTTCCGCGTTCTGGAACAGGCGCACGCGCAGATCCACCGCCAGCGAGGACTGGATCCGATAGCGCCACGCGTAGCGCACGCAATCGCGCAGCCATTTGTCCGCCGCGCGGCCGCGGTCGGCGATGGCGAATTTCGCGGCGATCTTGTTTTCGAACGCGCCGGGCTGGCCGGGCAGGGCGTCGGGCTCCGCCTCCAGCGCCAGCTCCAGCGCCTCTTCCTTCTCGCCGCGGAACAGCGCGAGGCTGCGATGGGAGGGCAATTTGTGCAGCGGTTCGGCGAAATCGAAATAATCGGCGAATTTCGCGCCCGACGTCTGCTTGCCCTCGCGCATTTTGGAGACAAGCCGCCCGCCGGTCCAAAAATCCTCGCGCAGCGCGCCGATCAGCTCCGCGTCTTCCGAAAAGCGCTCCACGAGAATCGCGCGCGCGCCCTCCAGCGCGGCTTCGGCGGTCTCCACGCCCTTGTCGGCGGCGACATAGGCGGCGGCGGTCTCCTTGGGATCTTTCGTGGGGTCGCCCAGCAGCGCGTCGGCGAGCGGCTCAAGCCCCGCCTCGCGCGCGATCTGCGCCTTGGTGCGGCGCTTGGGCTTGTAGGGGAGATAGATGTCCTCCAGCCGCGCCTTGCTGTCGGCTTGCAGGATCACGGCGCGCAGCGCGTCGTCGAGCTTGCCCTGCTGGTCGATGCTGTCGAGGATCTGCTTGCGGCGATCCTCCAGCTCGCGCAGATAGCGCAGCCGCTCGTCGAGCGTGCGCAATTGCGCGTCGTCGAGGGCGCCGGTCGCCTCCTTGCGATAGCGCGCGATGAAGGGGACGGTGGATCCCCCGTCGATCAGCTCCACGGCCGCCGCCACCTGCGTCTCCTTGACGCCCAGCTCTTCTGCGATGCGGAGGTTGATCGATTTCATGCGTGCGCCTTTCCTGCTTCAGGCGCGCATTTAGAAAGAGCGGAGCGGCGGCGTCAAAGCGCGGCCGCGCCGAATCTGTGGATGAAGCCGTTCAGGCGCCGGCGGCTTTCTTCGCCGCTTTTTTCGCTGCGGGCTTTTTCTGCTCCGCAGCCGTTTTCTTGGCAGCCGTTTTCTTGGCGGGCGTTTTCTTGGCGGCTGTTTTTTTGGCGGGCGTTTTTTTGGCGGCGGACGCTTTTTTGGCGGGCGCGGCTTTTTTCGCAGGCGCTTTCTTCGTCGCGGCCTTTTTGGACGACGTCTTTTTGGCGGGCCCGCCCTTGGCGTCGATCCATTCGATCGCGTCGGCCAGCGTCACCTGGTCCGGCGTCATGGATTTCGGCACGTTCGCATAGACCTTGCCCAGCGCCACATAGGGGCCGTAGCGGCCTTCGCGCAGCGTGATCGCGCCGCCCTGCGGATGGTCGCCGAGCGCCTTGCCGCCGTCCGCGCCGCCTTCGCCTGAGGCTTTCGCATTCACGAGCGCGATGGCTTCTTCAAGCGTCACCTCATCGGGATTGCGGCCCTTGGGCAGGTTGGCGTTGAGCTTCTGCCAGTTCACATAGGGACCGTAGCGGCCTGATTTCACGCTGAGCGCGCCGCCCTGCGGATGGTCGCCCAGCGCGCGCCCTGCGGAGGCGCCGAAACGTCCGCCGCCGCCGCCGCCCTGTTCCTTCGTGATGATGAGGTCGATGGCGCGGTTGGCGCCGATTTCGAGAATGTCGTCGTCGCGCCCGATATTGGCGTAGGTCTTCTGGTGCTGCACATAGGGACCGTATCGCCCGATGCCCGCCAGAATGGGCTCGCCCGAGGCGGGATGTTTGGCCACTTCGCGCGGCAGGGAAAGAAGCGCGATCGCTTTCTCCAGCGTCACGTCGTCTTTCGAAAGCCCCTTGGGCAGCGAGGAGCGCTTGGGCTTCTCGCCTTCGCCCAATTGCAGATAGGTGCCGAAGCGCCCGTCGCGCATCGTCACTTCTTCGCTCGTGGCGGGATCGACGCCCAGGCAGCGCACGCCGGGCCGGTCGCCTTCCGCGCCATTGCCCGTGTCGCCCGTCGCCTGCTGGGAGAGCGTGCGCGTGTAGCGGCAATCGGGATAATTGGAGCAGCCTACGAAAGCGCCGAACTTGCCGAGCTTCAGCGACAGGCGACCCTCGTTGCAGGAGGGGCAGGCGCGCGCGTCCGCGCCGTCTCCCTTGGAGGGGAAAATGTGCGGCCCGAGCAATTCATTGAGATTGTCGAGCACTTCCGTCGTGCGCAGGTCCTTGATGTCGGCGACCGAGCCCGAGAAATTGCGCCAGAACTCGCGCAGGACCTCTTTCCAGTCGATCTCCGCATTGGCGACGAGATCGAGCTTTTCTTCGAGCGCGGCCGTGAAATCATATTCGACGTAGCGTTTGAAGAAGCTTTCCAGAAAGGCGACGACCAGGCGGCCCTTGTCTTCGGGAACGAGCCGCTTCTTGTCGATGCGCACGTAATCGCGGTCGCGCAGCACGGCGAGCGTGGAGGCGTAGGTGGAGGGACGGCCGATGCCCAGCTCCTCCATGCGCTTCACGAGCGTGGCCTCCGTATAGCGGGGCGGCGGCTCGGTGAAATGCTGGTTGGCCTCGATGCGCTCTTTCTTCAGCGCGTCGCCGGCGGCCATGGGGGGAAGGCGGCCGCCTTCCTCGTCTTCCTCGTCGTCCTTGCCTTCCTGATACAGCGTGAGGAAGCCGTCGAAGCGCACCACTTGTCCCGTCGCGCGCAGGTCCACGCGCTTGTAGCGGGCGCCGGGCGCGGGATCGGCGGCGATCTCCACCGTGGTGCGCTCCAGCTCGGCGGATTCCATCTGGCTGGCCAGCGTGCGCGTCCAGATCAGCTCGTAGAGGCGCGCCTGATCCTTGTCGAGCGTGCGCAGAAGCTGGCGGGGCAGGCGCGTCATGTCCGTGGGGCGGATGGCCTCGTGGGCCTCCTGCGCGCTCTTGTGCTTGGTCGTATATTTGCGCGGAACCTGCGGCACGTAGGTGGGGCCGTATTCCTTTTCGATCACGCGGCGGGCGGCGGCGATGGCTTCGGGCGCCACGTCCACGCCGTCGGTGCGCATATAAGTGATGAGGCCGACCGTCTCCCCGCCCAGGTCCACGCCTTCATAGAGGCGCTGGGCGACGCGCATCGTGTGGGCGGGCGCGAAACCAAGCTTGCGCGAGGCCTCCTGCTGCAAGGTGGAGGTGGTGAAGGGCGCGTAGGGATGGCGCTTGGCGGGCTTGGCCTCCACGGAAAGCACGGTGAACTTGGCGCCCTCCAGCGCCGTGCGGAAGGCTTCCGCCTCGTCCGCCGTGCCGACGTCGAGGCGCTGGATGCGCTTGCCGTCCGCGCCCACGAGGCGGCCGACGAAAGCCGCGTCGTCCTTCGTGCGCAGATGGGCGGCGAGCGACCAATATTCGCGCGCGACGAATTTCTCGATGTCCAGCTCGCGGTCGCACACAAGGCGCAGCGCGACCGATTGCACGCGCCCGGCCGATCGCGCGCCCGGCAGCTTGCGCCACAGGACGGGCGAGAGCGTGAAGCCCACCAGATAATCGAGCGCGCGGCGCGCCAGATAGGCGTCCACCAGCGCGGCGTCGATCTCGCGCGGGTGGCGCATCGCCTCCAGAATCGCGCTCTTGGTGATGGCGTTGAACACGACGCGCTGAATGGCTTTGTCCTTCAGCACTTTCTTGCCGCGCAGAACTTCCAGGACGTGCCACGAAATGGCCTCGCCTTCGCGGTCGGGGTCGGTCGCCAGGATCACGGTGTCGGCGTCTTTCACCGCGCGCGCGATGTCGGCGAGGCGCTTGGCGGCCTTGGCGTCGATCTCCCATTGCATGGCGAAATCCGCCTCGGGGTCGACGGCGCCGTCCTTGGCGAGCAGGTCGCGCACATGGCCGAAGGAGGCCAGGACTTCATAATCCTTGCCGAGATATTTGTTGATCGTCTTGGCCTTGGCCGGCGATTCGACGATGACGACTGCGTTCATGGCTCGGAGATCCTGACGACCAAGCGCTTGAAAAACCAAATGAAACGCCTCGTCGGCGCAAGGCGCGGGGCGCTGTGAGGGCCGGTGCGGCGGCCCTGTCATGCGGCCGGGAACATGGTGGAGGGGGCGGGGCCTGTCAAATCGCGGGCCTTGACGCAAGCGCGCTTGCGCCGGCGGCGCGCGCCTGTGCGCAGCCGGGGCGCGGCGGCGCGCGCAGGCTTGCGGGGGCGCATGGGAGGGCCTATCAGGAGCGCTCATGAGCGCTGCGCGAACGCCCTATCCTCACCGCCATCTGCTTGGCATCGACGGGTTGTCGAGGCCGGAGATCGAAACGCTTCTGGATCTGGCGGAGGAGGCGGTCGCCGTCTCCCGCCGGGTGGACAAGAAGCGCAGCGTCCTGTCGGGGCGCACGCAGATCAATCTCTTCTTCGAAGCCTCCACCCGCACGCAGGCTTCGTTCGAGCTGGCCGGCAAGCGGCTGGGCGCGGATGTGATGAACATGTCCGTCGCCAGCTCGTCCGTCTCCAAGGGCGAGACGCTGATCGACACGGCGGTGACGCTCAATGCGATGCGGCCGGACGTGATCGTGGTGCGCCATCATCATTCGGGCGCGGTGCATCTGCTGGCGCGCAAAGTCTCGTGCAGCGTCATCAATGCGGGCGACGGCAGCCATGAACATCCCACCCAGGCGCTGCTCGACGCGCTCACGATCCGCCGCAACAAGGGGCGCATCGAGGGGCTGACCGTGGCCATCTGCGGCGACGTGCTGCATTCGCGCGTGGCGCGCTCCAACATCATCCTGCTGACGCAGCTTGGCGCGCGGGTGCGCGTGGTGGGGCCGTCCACGCTTCTGCCGCCCGGCGTGGAGCGCATGGGCGTGGAGGTCCATCGCACGATGGAGTCGGGCCTGCGCGGCGCCGACATCGTGATGATGCTGCGTCTCCAGCGCGAGCGCATGAACGGCGCCTTCGTGCCTTCGCTCAAGGAATTCTCCCGCTTTTACGGGCTCGACGAGGAAAAGCTGCAATGGGCGGCGCCCGATGCGCTCGTCATGCATCCGGGCCCCATGAACCGGGGCGTGGAGATCGACTCGGCGGTGGCCGACGGCCCGCGCTCGCTGGTGACGGAACAGGTCGAGATGGGCGTCGCCGTGCGCATGGCGGTGCTTGAGGCGCTCTCCCACAATCTGCCGAACGGGTGAGGCCATGGACCCGATGAATTCCGCCGCCTCTCCCGCGCTCGCGCTGCTCAACGCGCGCCTGCTCGATCCCGCCACGGGCCGGATCGAGACGGGCGGCGCCTTCGTGGAGAACGGCGTCATCGTCGAGGCGGGCGCGAAGGTCACGCAGGCCAATGTGGGCGCGCGCACGCAGGCGATCGATTGCGCCGGCGACATCGTCTGTCCCGGCCTCATCGACATGCGCGCCTTCGTGGGCGAGCCCGGCGCGACCCATCGCGAGACGATCGCCAGCGCCAGCGCGGCGGCGGCCGCCGGCGGCGTCACCACCATCGTCGCCACGCCCGACGCCAATCCCCCCGTGGATGCGGCGGCGACCGTGGATTATCTGATGCGCCGCGCCCGCGAGAAGTCGCGCGTGCGCCTGCTGCCGAGCGCCGCGCTGACGAAGGGGCTCGCCGGACTGGAGATCGCGGAGATCGGCCTGCTTCGGGAAGCCGGCGCCGTGGCCTTCTCCAATGGCGCGCGCTCCGTCGGCTCCGCGCAGGTCATGCGCCGCGCGCTCACCTACGCCCGCGATTTCGGCGTGCTCGTCATTCATCTTGCGCAGGACGCCGATCTCGCCGGCGCCGGCGTGATGAACGAAGGCGAATTCGCCAGCCGGCTCGGCCTGCCCGGCGTGCCGCCCGAGGCGGAGGCCATCCTGCTCGACCGCGACATGCGCCTCGTGCGCCTCACGCTTGGCGCGGACGCCAATGGCGCGCGCTACCATGCCGCGCTCGTCACCTGCGGCATGTCGCTCGCCGTGATCGCGCAGGCGAAGGCCCAAGGCCTGCCCGTCACCTGCGCGACCTCGATCAATCACCTCACGCTGAACGAGACCGACGTCGGCGATTACCGCACCTTCCTGAAGATCGCGCCGCCGCTGCGCAGCGAAGACGAACGTCTTGGCCTCGTCGAGGCTCTGGCGAGCGGGCTCATCGACGTGATCGTCTCCGATCACGATCCGCAGGACGTGGAGGCCAAGCGCGTGCCGTTCTCGGAGGCCGAATATGGCGCCGTGGGGCTGGAGACGATGCTCGCCGCCGGCCTGCGCCTCGTCCATGCGGGGCAGGTGAGCCTGGGCCGGCTGATCGGCGCCATGACGCTGCGTCCCGCCGAGATTCTCGGCCTGCCGCAGGGCAGGCTCGCCAAGGGCGCGCCGGCCGATCTCATCCGCTTCGATCCCGACGAGCCTTTCGTGGTGGACGCTGCGAAACTGCGTTCGCGCTCCAAGAACACGCCTTTCGACGAGGCGCGCCTGCAAGGCGTCGTGAAGACGACGATGGTCGGCGGGCGCATCGTCGGCCCCTGACGCCGCCAACCGATTTTTCGCCGAAAGAGACCCATGTTTACCGATCTCGCCGCCAATCTCGCCGCCCTCGGCTTCGGCTATCTGCTGGGCTCGATTCCCTTCGGGCTGATCCTCACGAAATTCGCCGGCACGCAGGACCTGCGCTCCATCGGCTCGGGCAATATCGGGGCGACCAATGTGCTGCGCACGGGGCGCAAGGGGCTTGCGGCGGCGACGCTGCTGCTCGACGCCTTCAAGGGCACGCTCGCCGTCCTGCTCGCCGCGCGCTTCGGCGAATATGCGGCCGTCCTTGCGGGGCTGGGCGCGTTTCTGGGCCATCTCTATCCGGTCTGGCTCAAATTCGTCGGCGGCAAGGGGGTCGCGACCTTCCTCGGCGTGTCGATCGGCCTGGCGTGGCCGGGCGCGGTCGTCTTCGCCTGCGTCTGGCTCGGCACGGCTTTCGTAACGCGCTATTCCTCCGCGGCCGCGCTCGCCGCGAGCGCGGCGACGCCGCTCGCCCTGTGGGCCATGGGCCATACGCAGGCCGCCGAATTGCTCGCCGCCCTCGCTGCGCTCCTGTGGTTCAAGCACCGTCCCAATATCGAGCGGCTGCTGTCGGGCGGGGAAAGCAAGATCGGCCAGAAGGACGACGCGACGCCGGCACCGCCGGCGCCGCCGCCGCAGGCGTGAGGCCGGGGCGCGCAGATCGGCGGTGACGGGCGCGCAAAAATAAGAGAGGATGGGGGCGTTTCAGACGTCCCTTTTCTTTTCTTCTTGCTCGGCCGATGTCATGTTTCTCACCGACGACCAGCGGCTCGACTGGCTGCAATTGATCCGCAGCGAAAACGTCGGCCCGCGCACCTTCCGAACGCTCATCAACAAATTCGGCGGCGCCCGCGCCGCGCTTGAGGCGCTGCCGGGCCTGCTCGCGCGCGCGGGCGGCGCCCGCGCCGTGCGCATCGCCGACCGGGGCGCCTGCGAACGCGAAATGGCCGCCACCCTGCGCTTCGGCGCGCGCTTCGTGGCGATGGGCGAAGCGGATTATCCCGCCGCGCTGCGCCAGATCGATGCGCCGCCGCCGCTGCTGTGCGTGAAGGGAACGGCTGGCGCACTCACGCGGCCCATGGTCGCCGTGGTGGGCGCGCGCAACGCCTCCGCCGCCGGTCTCGCCTTCACCGAACGGCTTACCCATGAGCTGGCGGAAGCGGGTTACGTGATCGCCTCCGGCCTTGCGCGCGGCGTCGATCAGCGCGCCCATCGGGCCTCACTGCAAACAGGCACGGTGGCCGTGCTGGCGGGCGGCCTTGACCGCATCTATCCGCCTGAGCATCTCGGCCTTGCCGAAGACATCTGCGCGCGTGGCGCGGTCATGTCTGAAATGCCGCTCGGCTGGGAGCCGCGAGGGCGCGACTTTCCGCGCCGCAATCGCATCGTCTCCGGTCTGGCGCTCGCCACCGTTGTTATTGAGGCTGCGCGTCGCTCGGGCTCTCTCATTACCGCGCGCTTCGCCAACGAGCAGGGCAGGGAGGTTTTCGCGGTGCCTGGCTCTCCGCTCGATCCGCGCGCCGAAGGCTGCAACAATTTGCTGCGCAACGGCGCGACGCTCTGTACGCGCGGCGCTGACGTGATCGAGGCGCTCATGCCCATCGTCGCTGGCGGCGCAACGCCTCGCTCGAGCCTGTTTGATGATCATGTCGGGTTTCCATCTGCCGAACGGCTTTGGGACGAGACAGACCTGTTCGGTGATCCTGCGATCCCGCTCACCGATGCTGCCCGCGAACTCGATGACGATGGTGGGCAGGCCGCATTGTTTCAGCGCGACGCCGTTGCGACGGTTGCTGCGCCTGAAAATGCGATTGAGCTGATTACACAATTGCTTGGCGCCTCGCCCGTCAGCATCGACGATCTCGTCCGCACGTCGGGCTTGCCCGTTGCTGTTGTGCAGGCGACGCTGTTTGATCTTGAGCTTTCCGGCGTGCTGGTGCGCACGGGCGCGAACTTGGTTGCGCGTGCGCAGAATTAGCCCGCGTCGTCCTCAACGCCCGCAATCGTCTCGGCTTCAAGTCGCACCAGCGTGAGCAGGTAGCAAATCGCCTCAAGCCCGGAATTAGCGGCCAT
>CAIXDD010000262.1 GCA_903918155.1 uncultured Hyphomicrobiales bacterium | reverse complement strand
ATGGAAACAGGGCTGCGGCGACAGATTTCAAGGCGAAGCTTCAGCCGGCGCGGGTGCGCACGACCACGTTCAGCGTGGCCTGCTGGCCCTGCGCCACCTTGTCCAGCGCCCGCTCCATGGCGGGAATCAGTTTCGCGGGGTCCTCGACTCGCTCGCCATAGCCGCCGAAGGCCTCGGTGATCTTGTGATAATCCGGCGAGGGCGACAGATCGACGATGGGCAGGCTGTTGGCCTTGGCCGCCAGCCCGTCGGGATACATCGAGACCGTGGCGCGGCGCACGGCGAACCATTGGGAATTGTTCATCACCATGGTCAGCGTGGGCAATTTCTCGGCCTGCGCCGTGAAATGGGCCGCCGTCGGGCAGCCGAACATGTAGGACCCGTCGCCGACCGTCGTGATGATCTGCCGGTCCGGATCCGCGCATTTGGCCCCCAGCGCCATGCCAAGGCCCATGCCCAGGGCGCCCGACGTCGTGGCCATGAAGTCGCGCGCGTCCTCCACTTCGAGGAAGGGGAAGGGAGCGCCCAATTCCTCCACGAGCGTCGAACGGCTCGACTTCACCGTATTGATGCAATGGGCGATCCAGGCGTAGCTGATCGGGCTCAGGCCCGCCGCCGCCTCCAGCGCCGCCTTGCGCTGGGCGAGGAGCGCGGCGCGGGCGTCCGCGTGGATGGCGCGGCGGCGGTCGACGACCGCCTCCTTGCCCTTCAGCTTCACCTTCAGCATCTCATGCAGCATGGTGAGCGCGGTCGCCGGATCGCCGGCGATGGCGAGGTCCATCTGGAAGCCGCGGAAGGGGAAGGTCGTGAACATCGGATCGGTCGCGATGTGGATGAGCTTCGCGTCCGGATTCGGCTGCACGTTATGGGGCACCCACGGCACGGGCGAATTCAGCACGAGAATGAGATCGGCGCCCTTCAGCGCCGCCGCGCTCACGAGTCCGAGATTCATCGGATTGGAGGAGGCCAGCGCCGCATGCGGGCCCGTATGCACGCCGATGGCGTGCGCCTGCGCGAGCGCGCCCAGCGCGGCGAAGGTGGCGGGCGTGCCCGGCGCCGTCGTCACGATGATCGGATTTTGCGCGGCGGCGATCATGTCGGCGGCGCGTTCGACGGCCTCCATCGCAGGCGCGGCGGGAATGGCGCCGAAGGCGCGCGGGCGCGGCGCAGGGCCCGGATCAAGATCGACGTCGCCGAGCACTTCGCGCGGCAAAGTCATATAAACCGGGCCTTTCGGCTCGCTCATCGCAATGTCGACGGCGCGCGCGACCAGCGTGTTGATCGGCTGGCCGGCGCGCAATTCGTAATCCCATTTGACGTGCTCGCGCACGATGGCGGCCTGATCGAAATTCTCCTGCGCCCAATGGATCGGCACGTCGCGCGAACCGGCGTGGCCGGTTTCGGTGAGCGGCGTGCGCCCGGCGGCGAGCAGCACGGGCACATTGTCGCGCGCGGCGTTCATCAGCGCGCAGATCGTGTTCGCGGTGCCCACGTTCACATGGACCATCACGCCGGCCATCTGCCCGCTGATCTTGTAATAGCCCTGCGCCATCGCGAGCGCGACGTTCTCATGGGGCACGGTGACGAACTCGGGCATGTCGCCGCCCGCTTTCCAGTTCATCAGAATGCCTTCGATGATCGGCGCGAAATCGGTTCCGCCATTGGCGAAGACGTGGCGAATGCCGCAGCTCTTCAGGGCCGACATATAGGTTTGGGCGACGGTCGGACCGGCGGGCTGATGGACGTTCATGGGGCTCCTCCTGCGGCCTGTGCGCGCCGCCTGAGGCGTTGGTAAACCATCAGCCGGACGGGTCAAGGCGCGCGGGGCGCGAAGCCCCAGCCCAAGCCGGCGCGCAGCGACGGCATGATCCTGCGCAAGGCGCGCTTCGCCGCGCGCCCCTATTGGTGAACGCGCGACATGAGACTATGTCGAGCCGACCGCCGAGCGCGCCCCGGAGCCTGCCCCATGGACGATCTCGCCCCACGCACCGCCCTTGTCCTTCCCGTGGAAGGCATGACCTGCGCCACTTGCGCGGGGCGCGTCGAACAGGCCTTGCGCGCGCTGCCCGGCGTCGAAGCCGCGGTCAATCTCGCCGGCGAACAGGCGCATGTCGAGTTTGATCCCGCGCGCGCGGCGCCCGTCGACCTGCTGCGCGCCATCGAGGGCGCAGGCTATGAGGTTCCCTCCGTGCGGATGCGACTCGCCATTGAAGGCATGACCTGCGCGACCTGCGCGGGCCGGGTCGAAAAGGCGCTGGCGTCCGCGCAGGGCGTGCGCATGGCGCAGGTCAATCTCGCCGCTGAAACGGCGAGCGTCGAAGGCGCGAGCGGCGTTCTGCGCGCCGCCGATCTCGTGGCCGCCGTCGAACAGGCCGGCTATGGCGCGCGCGTGCT
>CAIXDD010000261.1 GCA_903918155.1 uncultured Hyphomicrobiales bacterium | reverse complement strand
CCGACGGCACCATGCATGCGCATATTTCGGAAATGCCGGTGGGCACCTACAAGAAGGGGCATCGCCACGGGCCGGGCTTCCATGTCATGTGCGTCACCGGCCACGGCTATTCGCTGCTCTGGTTCGAAGGCCAGCAGGATTTCCTGCGCCTCGACTGGAAGCACGGCGTCGTCTTCCCGCCGGCGGACAAGCAGTTCCACCAGCATTTCAACACCAGCACCGCGCCGGCGCGCTATCTGGCCACCGGCACCGGCGGCCTGCGCTATCCGCTCACCTATGGCCAGCGTCGCTCATTGCTGGGCGTGAAGCCCGGCGAAAAGGGCGCGGTCTCGACCTCCATCAAGGAGGGCGGCGATCAATATGAATACGAGGATCAGGATCAGCGCATTCACAAGATCTGGCTCGAGGAAATGAAGAAGAACGGCGTCGAGCCTAAAATGCAGAAATGGTTCCCTTAAGATTTTAACGCGGCGCGCGCGCGCTGAACGCTGAACGCAGAACGGCGGCCCTCGGGCCGCCGTTTTGTTTTTGCGCGACGTTTTTGCGGCGCTGAAGCGTCAGCCGATCTCGATGTCGAGGCCGATGTCGAGAATGGGCGCGGAATGGGTGATGGCGCCGGAGGAGAGCATGTCCACGCCGCTCTCGGCCACTTCGCGGGCGCTGTCGAGCGAAATGCCGCCGGAGGCTTCCGTCTTCATGCGCCCGGCGATCATCTCCACGCCCTTGCGCATGTCCTGAGGGCTCATATTGTCGAACAGCACCACATCGGCGCCTTCGGCGATCACCTCTTTGAGCTGTTCGAGATCGTCGACCTCGATTTCGATCTTCACGAGATGTCCCGCGCGCGCTTTCGCGGCCTGCAGCGCCTGACGGATGCCCCCGCATACGGCGATATGATTGTCCTTGATGAGGAAGGCGTCGTCGAGGCCGAACCGGTGGTTCATCCCGCCGCCGCAGCGCACGGCGTATTTTTCGAGCGCGCGCAGGTTCGGCGTGGTCTTGCGCGTGCAGATGACTTTCGCCTTCGTATGTTTGGTCACCGCCACGAGCTTCGACGTCATGGTGGCGACGCCGGACAGATGCGACACGAAATTGAGCGCGGTGCGCTCGGCTGTCAGCAGCGCGCGCGCGTCGCAGGAGATGCGGGCCACGGGCGTGCGCGGAATCGTGATCTCGTCGCCGTCTTTCGCCAGATGTTCGAAGCGCGCCTGGGGATCGAGCAGGCGGAAGGCGGTCTCCGCCACGGTCAGGCCGCAGATGACGCCCGGCTTGCGCGGCGCGAGAACGGCGGTCGCCTTCATCCCCGGCGGAATGCACGCCTCCGTGGTGATGTCGCCCGCGCGGCCCAGATCCTCCTCGATCGCGGCGCGAACGGCGGCCTCGAACAGGAGAGGGTTGAGAAAAAGATCCGTCTTGGGACGATCGGTCATGGCGCGGCTCGCGTGTTGGCTCGATTTCGAACGTGGCGATGGGTATACGTGGGGGGCGGGGGCCTGTCGAGGCCGCCGCCGCGGCGTGCGTTGGCGCCATAGGCTTGTTTTCGCTGCGCCTTGGCGGGCGCGGGGCGGGGCGGGCGCGGGAGCGTGGAGAGCCTTCATGGGGCGATGGGCTGTGCGCGGCGTCGTCCGGGCCATGATCTTCCGGGGCATGATGATCGTCCGGTCCTTGGTCGTTGCGGCCGGGCTTGCGGGCGCGGGCGTCCTGCAGGCGCATGCGGCGCCCCTGGCGTTCCGCACGCTTGAGGCGCGCGATCCCGCTTTGTGCAAGCCCGTCTGTCCCTTGCTCGTCGCGGGCGAGGGGGAGATCGTCGAGTCCTCCGCAGACGCTTTCGCCGCCCATCTGGCAAGTCACGCGCGCGCGGCTCATGCGCGCAGGATCGTCGTGCTGTTGCACTCGCCGGGCGGGCGCGTGGCCGCCTCATTGCGGCTGGGGCAGGCCTTTCGCAAGGCGGGCGTCTCGGTTGTCGTCGCGCGCAGCGACGGCGTGGGCGTGCTGCCGGGCCGCTGTTTTTCCGCCTGCGTCTATGCCTTCATCGGCGGCGCGCAGCGCGTCGCGCCGAAAGGCAGCCAAATCGCCTTGCATCGCATGTTCATGTATGAGCGCATCGGCGCGAGCCCCGACGGCGCGAATGTGTCGCGCGTGTTCGCGCATCCCGAGCTTGTCGAACGTCTCAGCGAATATGCGCGGCGCATGGGCGTGAGCGCGGAACTCGTGCATCGCGCCGAGCAGGTGGCTCCCGAACGGGTGCATGTGGTCTCCGCGCAGGAAATGCGCCGCTGGCGGCTGGCGCGCGGGTCCCTGTGAAACAGCGTGGGCGTTCGCGCGTTTGTCTTGACACGCAAACGGCGCTCGACTATCGCAACGGTCTCCGGTTCGGTCGCTCGCGCGGCGCGGATGCGGGGGAGTAGCTCAGTTGGTTAGAGCGCCGGCCTGTCACGCCGGAGGTCGCGGGTTCGAGCCCCGTCTCTCTCGCCATTTCACCCGCCAATTCACCTGCCAATTCAGTCGCGCCGCCTCGTTCCATGGCCATGCTTGCCCATTGTCCGGGGGCCTCGCCCTGCCGGGCGCGCGGGCGCTTTGGGTGTGTTATCTCTTCGGAACTTCCCCTATTTTCGCTAGTTGAAAATAGACACTGGGAACGCGCCCTTTTGAAGCATAGCTCTACTCCGTTCCTCCTTGTCGCGGTTGCGTCGCATCGTTTCCAGCTGGCGCGCACGCAAGGCGTCCTGCGTTCAGCCAAGCGTGTCAAATGACGATAATCATTCCTTGTTCTGCGTGTTTCCTCGCAAGCTGCGGCTCCGCCGCAGCGCCTGCGGGACGTCGGCGCCCCCGGTCGGAGCGGCTGGGATGACGTTTTCCGCGGAGGCGTTCGAAGGGCTCGATCAGGTCATAGCCGCCGTCGGCGAGGCGACCTCCGTCGATCATCTGGAGCTGAGCTTTAAAAAGCAATCCTGGAGCGCGCCCGTGATCGGGCTTGGCGCGCAATGGTGGCGGACCTCCCCGCGCTCGCTGGCCGATTGGACCGCGCTGAGCGGCGTCTTCGCCGACGAAGTTGGCGCGGGCCTCACGGTCGAGGGCGAGACATGGGCTTCGCTGACGCCCAAGACGTGGCGTCGGGAGCGCACGCCCGAAATTCTCGGCGTGTCGGTGCCCACGGTGGGGCGCATGCACACCTATGGCGCGCTGACGGCGCATCTGCGCATCGATCAGGGCGCCTGGCTCGCGCAGCAAAACGGCTGGGTGGGGCGGCTCATGTTGCTGGCCTGCGTCGCGCATGACCGCGTGGAGCGATTGAGCGCCGATCCCACCTTGGCGCGCCTTGCGCCGCGCGAGATCGAATGCCTCAGCCTGGCGGCCGAAGGGCTGAAGGCCAAGCAGATCGCCGACGAATTGGGGATCGGCCAGCAGACCGTGCAATTCCATCTCGCGCGCGCGCGTCTCAAACTTTCCGCCGGCAATACGGTGCAGGCGGTCGTGCGGGCCGCGAAACTGGGCGTGTTGCGCACGCGCCAATGAAAACCCGCGCCGCCGCCCTCACGGCTGCGGCGCAGGCTCCAAGCTTTTGAGCCGCCCTCAGGCGGCCTTCTGGTTCACGCCGGCTTCCGCCAAGGCGGTGAGCTTGCGGTCGGTCGATTTCTCTTCGTCCAGCGTCTGCTGCAAGACCTGCGCGCAATCGCTGCGACCCAGCATGTTCGCCCAGGCGACCAGCGACCCGTAGCGCGTGATCTCGTAATGCTCGACCGCCTGCGCTGCGGCGATGATGCCGGCGTCGAGCACCTGCTTGTCGGCGACCTCGCCCGCCAGCTCGCTCGCCTCCTTCAGAATGCCGTCGATGGCGGGGCAATCCACCGCCTTGGCCGGGGCTCCATGCATTTGAAACACGCGTTCCAGCCGCTGGATCTGCGTGCGCGTCTCCACCGCATGGCTTTCGAGCGCGGTCTTCAATTGCTGGTCCGTCGCCTTCGCGACCATGGCGGGCATGTTCGCGAGGATCTGTTTCTCAGCGTAATAGACGTCGCGCAGCGTGTGCACGAACAGGTCGTCGAGCGTCTTGATGTCTTTCGAGAAGAAACCCATGACGAAGCCTCCGTCGCTTCAGCGCATCGGGAGAGACCCGATGCGGGCCGCCCCCGTCCGTGCGGGCTCAACATCTTCTCGCCGAGAGCGTTCCTGATCGGCCTGCGCGCGTGATCCGCGCGGCCTGGCGCGCATCGCTCTTGATCCGCGCACGGAACGACTTCACAAGGAGGACAGGGCGCGCATGTCCAGAATTGGGGGAAGCCTTGTCCGAACCGCAAACGTCCGACGCGGGCGCCACGCGCGTCGTGAGCCTGTCCGAATTGTTCTTCGGCTTTCTCCTCATCGGCCTGCTCGGCTTCGGCGGCATCGCGCCCAGCGCCCATTATGTGATCGTCGAGCGCAATCGTTGGCTCGACCAGAAGGAATTCCTCGAATTGTTCGGCGTCTGCTCCATTCTGCCGGGCGGCAATTTCCTGAATGCGACGGTG
>CAIXDD010000260.1 GCA_903918155.1 uncultured Hyphomicrobiales bacterium | reverse complement strand
GGCACGCGCCCATGCTCGCGTTCAAACGCCGCTTGCACATGGGCGAGACAGGCGCGCACCATCGCGCCGGCAAGCGCGGAATAAGCGGGCCCCGCAGCGATGGCGTCGATGGAGGACGAGAGCACGCGCACGCCGATGAGGAACATTTCCTCCGTCGCAATGTCGCGGATGTCGTCGAGAAAGGCTTCCATGCTGGGCGCGCGGGCGCCCGCTTCGCGCAATCGCGCCTCGTAATAGGATTCGTCGGGCTGCGCGCGCAACGAGGCGGGATCGATGGCCGCATCGAGGACATGGGGGCGCTGCGCGACCACATGGGCGAGGCGCGGCGCGCCGCCCAGAATGTCGCCGAATAATTCCCGCACGCTGGCGTTCGATTTCAGGATCGAGAACAGCTCAACAGCCGCTGGCATGCGCGCGAGCGCCATGTCGAAAGCGGCGAGCGCGGCGTCGGGATCGCCGCTGCCGGCGAAGGCGTCGAGCAGCGCCGGCACAAGTTCAGTCAGAACCTCGCGCGCGCGCGCGCTCTGCACCGCCGCGCGACGGCCGAAATGCCAGCCGCGCACCGTCTCCGTCGCCTTTTCAGGCTCGAGAAAGCCCATGCGGCGCAGCGTCTCCAGCGTCTCGGGATCATCGACCACGCCGGTGAAGACGAGGCTTCCGGCGCCGCTGTCGAGGCCCGGCGCATGTTCGAAGAGACGCGCGTAATGGCGCTCCACCTGCGTCATATGCGCGGTGAGCGCGCCGGCGAATGCGGCGGCGTCGACATATCCGCAGAAACGGGCGAAGGCCTCCAGCTCCTCCTCTTCGGCGGGCAGGCGTTGCGTCTGTTCGTCGGCCACCATCTGCAGCCGGTGCTCTATGGCGCGCAGAAAGCGATAGGCGGCGGAGAGGTCCTCCACCGCCTCCTGCGTCACCCATCCGTCCTTCTGCAATTCAATCAGCATGTCGAGCGTGCGCGAGCCGCGCAGCTGCGCCCGCCGCCCGCCGAAGATCAATTGCTGGGTCTGGACGAAGAATTCGATCTCGCGAATGCCGCCGCGCCCCAGTTTCACTTCATGGCCTGCGACCGCGATGTCGGCATGGCCGCGCACCGCATGGATCTGCCGCTTCATGGCGTGAATGTCGGCGATGGCCGCATAGTCGAAATATTTGCGCCAGATGAAGGGCGCGAGATCTTTCAGGAAACGTTCGCCCAGCGCCATTTCGCCGGCCACCGCGCGCGCCTTGATGAAGGCCGCGCGCTCCCAATTCTGACCCAGGGTCTCGTAATAATCGAAAGCCGCGGGCAGCGAGATCGCGACGCTTGTCGAGCCCGGATCCGGCCGCAGGCGCAGATCGACGCGCAGCCCATAGCCCTCGCCCGTGCGCTCCTGCAACAGGCGCGCGAGCCCCTGCGTGATGCGCACGTAGATCGGCGCGGGGGCGGCGTCCGCAGGGATCGCGGGCGCGTCGGGATCGTAGAACGCGACGAGATCGACGTCGCTGGAATAGTTCAATTCGCATGCGCCATGCTTGCCCAGGGCGAGGATCACCAGACCGCAGCCTTGCTCGGGCGCGCGCCTATCCGCGATCACAAGCTTGCCGGCCTCGCCCGCGCGCGCCAGAAGATAGCGCAGGCAGGCGGAAACAAGTTCATCGGCCAGATCGGACAAGGCGCGCGTGACCGCGTCCACGTCCCACGCGCCGCCGAGATCGGCCAGCGCGATGAGAAGATGGGCGCGCATCTTGGCGACGCGCAAAGCGCGCATCGCATCCTCGTCGCTCACGGCGGCGGCGCAATCGGCGCGCAGGCGCGCGAGGCAAACGGCGAGGCTCTTGTGCGGCGGGCGCGTCAGCAGCTCCGCCAATCGTTGCGGATCGGCGAGCGCGAGGCGCCATAAATAGAGCGAACCCGACGCCAGCCCGAGCAGAAGATCGGCGACGGGCTTGCGCTTGGCCAAATCGCCGAGCGCCTCGTTTGCGGCGACAAGCTCTTTGAGGCGCGCGCGCGCCTGTTTCGCGTCCATTGGTCTGGGCGCTGCGGTCACCTGTTCGCAGAGAGGAGCCTGCGCATCCGCGCGTGCGCGTTTCATGGTCGCCATGCGGGCGAATCGACTTTCTTCGTTTCGCCGACGACGGCGGGCAGTCGCAGGACGACGCGCAGCCCCGGCTTGTTGTCTTCAAGCGTCACGGCCCCATCATGGAGCCGCGCGACGGCCGCGACAAGCGACAGGCCAAGGCCCGCGCCCGGGCGCGAACGCGCGCCCTCCAGACGCACGAAGCGCCCGAGCACGCGTTGGCGCTCCTCTTCGGGCACGCCCGGGCCGTGGTCGCTTATGGCGAGGACCATGTCGCCATCGCTGCGGCGCAGCTCCACGCGCACCAGCGCCGGCGCGCCGGGAGCAGGCGGCGAGCCATGCTTGATCGCATTGTCCACGAGATTGGCGAGGGCCTGTCCCACAAGTTCGCGGCTGCCGCGCATGAGCGTGGCGTCCTTCGCGTCGAGCTCCAGCGCGAGCCCCGCCTCTTCGGCCACCGGCTCATAAAGTTCGGCGACGTCGCGCGCCACATCGGCGAGATCGAAGAGCGTCGCCTCGCGCGTCTCCCCGCCCGCCTCCAGCCGCGCGATGGTTAGAAGCGCGTTGAACACGCGGATGAGGTGATCGGCCTCCTCCATCATCTTTTCGATCGCGGCGCGATAATCGTCGCCGTCGCGCTCGCCGCGCAGCGCCTCTTCCGCCCGGTTGCGCAGGCG
>CAIXDD010000259.1 GCA_903918155.1 uncultured Hyphomicrobiales bacterium | reverse complement strand
GTGACCGATCCGCAGGATCGCGAGGTGCTCGATCTCTTCCTCGCGCAGAAGACCGCCGCGCGCCCCATCGCCGCCCCGCCCGGCGTGCCCGCCGAACGGCTGGCGGCGTTGCGCGCAGCCTTCGAGGCGGCGACGGCGGATGCGCAATTCAAGGCCGACGCGGCGCGCCAGAAGCTGGAGGTGGAGCCGATGCCCGGCGCGCAGGTGGAGAAAGTGATCGATCTTTTCGCCCGCGCCCCCGAGGCGCTGGGCAAGCGGCTCACCGCAGCCATCGCCGCGAAGGAATGAACCGCGCCGGCCGCTGAACGCTCCGGGACGCCCCGAGACGCCCGGCGACGCGCGGGCGGCCGCCTGCGCCGCAAGCCTGTCGTCAAACCGCAGCGGCGCGCAGCGCTTCGTCCGTGAGCCGCTGGGCGAGGATCACCGCCTCGGGCGCGTTTTTCGCGATGGCGTCCGCGCCGATCATGCGCGCCTGTTCGGGATGCCGCATGGCCCAATCGCCGCCCAGAAGCACCCAGATGGTCTTGTTGCGCGACGCCCTGCGCACCAATTGGATCAGGTCCTGAATGCGATCGACCTGACCGTCCGCGGTCATGCTGAGGCCAAGACCCGCGAACCATTCGCGCCGCACAAGAGATTCGACGTCCCGCGCGCTTTTGAAGGGCCCGTTGCGGACCTCCCAGCCATTGGCGTGCATGAATTTGTCGACCATCGACAGGCCGAAGGAATGCTGGTCGCCGGGAACGCCGGTCAGGACCATTTTGCAATGCCGCCCCGGCGACGAGAGATTGGCCTCGCACGAAAAGAGCTTGAGCAGCTTTTGCAGCTCGCCCAGCGCCAAGGTGACTTCGAGAAACGAACATTCGTCGCTCGTCCAACGCTCCCCCAGCAGAAAGGCGACCTGCGCGAGCAGATCGGTGAACACCGCATCGGCCCGCAATCCCCTGTCTTGCAGGAGCGTGATGAATTTCGACGCCTGTGCGAGATCCGACCGCAGGATCAGATCGCAGAGGGTCGCGATGTCTTGCGGCGTCAGATCATAGTCGGCGAGCGAGGAGGGGCTGGAATGGGCGAAGAGGTCCGGGAAAACCTTTTCCCTGAGAAGAGTCTCCAGGGCCAGATGAGTCTTGGGGTCTCGCAGCGCCTGATGTTTCCCGTCGTCGGCGATGGGATGACGCGCCGCAGCGCCATGGCCTGACATCGGTATCGATTGGTTCGCCATGTCGCCCCCCAGCGAGTGTTTTTCTTCACGCCACGTCACAGCATGCCGCGTTCCCGCGGGCAGGGCAATGCGACAAATGAACCGACTTTCACGGAATCCGTAAGCGCGGCGCGCACACGCGCCCTGCGCGCGACGCAAGAGACGAAACGGCAAGACGCGAAACGGCAAGCGCGCGCGGGAAGAGGCCAAGTCGATCGCAGCAAAAGAGCGCGGCAGAGGAGACTTCGCGACGATTTCGCGCGCTGTTTTCGCGCGCGATTCATGGCCGCGCGACAGTTTCCGACAGGGGGTCGCGCGCGCGCAAAAATTCTTTCAAGCCATTGAAATAATGAAGATTTATAGCGTCGCGCCGAGGGCGCTCGCCTAGGAGGGTCACGGCCTGCGTGGTATAGTGCGTCGTTGCTTGAGGAGCCTGAAATGACAGCTCAAACACCTGAAATTCTGATCATTGGCGACAAGACATTAGCGATGTGCGACGTTCCCTTGGATCTTTATTTGATGCGCATGCGCAAGGCGAATCGCCCTGTTTTCGCCCGTGCGTCGACCTCCTGCTGGCGCGGCTATGTGGGAACCTGGGAAATCCGGGACGGAATGCTGACGCTGACGGGCCTGGACTCGCTGCTTTTGGTGGGCGACGCGGAAGTCGAAGCCAGTCTGGAGCTGGCCTTTCCCAAAGCCAAGGACGGTCTGGCGGCGACATGGTTCACCGGCGCCGTTCGGTGCGTCGAGGGCCTGTGCCTGGCCTATCGGCACGCGGGATTCGGCAGCGAATATGAGAGAGATCGCGTGTTCGAGTTCGAGAAGGGGCGCCTGCGCAGCGAGTTCGTCTCTCTCAATCCTCCTCCGCCCGTCTATTATCAGATCCATCCGGATGGATCGCGCACCTGCATGGACGGGATGGTCAGGCACGCGTTCGCCATAGAGGACCCGCTGGACGGCGCGCCGTTTGAAGAGGTCTATGAGCGGGTCTGGGCGAAACGGCCTGAGGGCGAGGAATATTTCGGTCCGCTGGCCTCGACCGGATGGCGGCTTTAAGCCCCCAGCTCGACGAGCCCCGCCCATGAGCCCCGCCCATGAGCCCGGCCCAAGAGCCCGGCCCAAGAGCCCGGCCCATGAGCCCCGCCCTGAGAACGCTCCGGTGGAGACACCGGAGCTTTTTTTATGGAGCGAGCGGCGCAACCCGCCTGGCGCAGCGCGCGGGGAAGAAATCGGGCGCGGCGCGGCGCGTTCGCAGCGCTCTCCTCAGGTCTCTGAAGACGTTTTCTGAAACTGGATGCCGCATTTTTTCCGAATGCTGGCTTGCTCTATGGCGTCCATTTCACCCTTCAGGCGCGCGACTTCCGCCGCCGTGGTTCCGTCACCCTTCAGGAAGAAAAGCGCGGGCCAGAAGACCACCATGCCGACAGTCATCGCAACGGCGTCCGTTGTGGCTTTGCTGCTTTGCGCGCCGGTGACTTGAATGGCGCGGGCCGAGATGCGCGTCGCTTCCTCGCGCAATTGCGGGCAAGAGTAAGATTGATATTGCATTGGCGACACATAGGCCGCTGCGATGTTGTCCGGGCTCGTAGCGCAACCAGACACCGCCAGCGCACAAAGGCTGATCAATTGCTTTTTCATTTGTCGTCCCCCATTTCGTCGATGTCTGATATAGATATTTCCATACACTCCGATCAAGCAAATTGTCATGGTGAAGCTATCGACTTTGCGACGATGTCAGTTTTCTTCACTCTCCGTCGGCGCGGCGTCTGACTGGGCGCCTTAAGAGCGGCGCTAGGCCACCCAGTATCCGTTTTCTTTATTAGCCGCACTTAAGCCGACATATTCTGGAAGCTGCGTGAAGCTCACGAGAAAATCGTGCCTTTGAGCCAAGTTCTTATCCAGAACTTCATTCCGATAGGCGACGCCAGCGGTTTCACCCGGACGATGCAGAACGTTTTGGTAAAGAGCGTCCACAAAGGCCGCGTTAGACAAGCTGGATCCATAGCGAGTCTGAAATTCAGAGCTTGCGATGAATGACGCGGCGACGACGCTCATGCTAACGCCGGCATCCAACTTATCAGCCCAATAACTAAATCCGCCTTCGTCAGGAGTCCGATCAAAGGCCCCGCCTTAGAGTCGGTATGCAGCAGGCGCATTTAGGTTTGTGATGTCATAGATCAAATCGCCATTGCTAAAATCGATGCGCTACAAATTAGACAGCGTGTCCATACAAACGCTCTTTGGATTTGGCTGACAGCCTCTTGGCCGCCCAGCCACGACAGACGGCGGCGAAAGGGTGGATCACGCCAGCCTCGATCAGTGCTTGTGGTGCGGATCGACGCCCCTTGCGAGCGCAAG
>CAIXDD010000258.1 GCA_903918155.1 uncultured Hyphomicrobiales bacterium | reverse complement strand
GGCCGCATATGAGCGTGCGCCGCAACGTCGCCTTCGGCCTTGAGGAGCGCCGCCTTCCGCGCGCGCAGATCGAGCGCAAGGTCGCCGCCGCCCTCGATCTTGTGGGGCTCACGCATCTGGCCGAGCGTCGGCCCTCGCAATTGTCCGGCGGCCAGCAGCAGCGCGTGGCGCTGGCGCGCACCATCGCCATCGAGCCGCAAGTGCTGTTGCTCGATGAGCCTTTGTCCAATCTCGACGCGAAGATGCGCGAGCAGGTGCGCCGCGAATTGCGCGACCTGCAACAGCGGCTCGGCATCACGACGATCTTCGTCACGCATGATCAGGAAGAGGCGAACACGATCTGCGACCGCATCGCGGTGATGAGCGAAGGCGTGGTGCAGCAGGTCGGCGCGCCGATGGAGATTTACGAGACGCCGGCGAATCTGTTCGTCGCGGGCTTTCTCGGCGCGGCCAATATCGTGACCGGCCGGGTGAGCCATGGCGGGCGGCGTTTTGAAATCGCCGAAGGACTGGGCCTCGACATTCCGCCGGGCGTCACGGCGCCCGAAGGCGCGCGGCTCATGTTCCGCCCGCAACATGCGCGGCTGGCGCGCGCGGGCGCGGGCGCGAATACGGGCTTGAATGCGGGCGCGAATGCGGGCGGGCAAGCGGCTTTGCCGGTGGTCGTGGCGCGGCGCGAGTTTCTCGGCGCGAGCGTGCGGTATGGCGCGCAGCTCGCCGGCGTGGAGATCGTCGTGGACGCGCCTTTCGACACTGCGGGGGATTTGCTTGCGCCCGGCGACGCCGCGGAACTCGTCCTGCCCGCGCGCGGCCTCACCTTTCTCGTCGCGTGAGCGCGGTCTATTCCGCCTTCAGCAGGACGTGTTTTTTCTTGCCCAGCGAGAGTTTCGCCACGCCGTCGGCGAAATCGGCCGCGCCCAGCGCGGCGCGTTCGTCGGCGACGGGGGCGTCGTTGAGGCGCAGGCCGCCGCCCTTGATCTGCCGGCGCGCTTCGCCGGTGGAGGCGACGAGGCCCGCGCGCACGAAAGCGCTGAGCACGCCCATGCCGATCAGCTCGGAGGCGGGGGCGGACACGCTCGGCAGGTCTTCCGCCAGCACGCCCTGTTCGAATGTCTTGCGCGCCGTCTCGGCCGCAGCCTCGGCCGCCGCGCGCCCATGCATGAGGGCCGTGGCTTCATTGGCGAGGATTTTCTTCGCCTCGTTGATCTCGGCGCCGCCCAGCGCGGCGAGACGCGCGATTTCGTCCAGCGGCAATTCCGTGAACAGTTTCAGGAACCGCGCGACGTCGCCGTCTTCGGTGTTGCGCCAGAATTGCCAATAGCCATAGGGGGGAAGCATGTCGGCGTTGAGCCAGACGGCGCCGGCGGCGGTCTTGCCCATCTTGGCGCCGGAGGCGGTCGTCAGCAGCGGCGCGGTGAGCGCATAGAGCTGCGGCGCGCCCATGCGCCGGCCCAGATCGATGCCCGTGACGATATTGCCCCACTGGTCCGATCCGCCCATCTGCAACAGGCAGCCGTAGCGCTTGTTGATTTCGACGAAATCATAGGCCTGCAGGCACATATAATTGAATTCGATGAAGGACAGCTCCTGATCGCGCTCAAGGCGCATCTTCACTGAATCCATCGACATCATGCGGTTGACCGAGAAGTGCCGGCCGACGTCGCGCAGGAAGTCGATGTAATTGAGCCGCGTCAGCCATTCGGCGTTGTCGATCATGATCGCGTCGCCGGCGCCGGAGCCGAAGGCGAGGAATTTGTCGAACGCCTGGCGGATGCCGTCCTTGTTCGCCTCGATCTGCTCCACCGAGAGAAGCTTGCGCGCCTCGTCCTTGCCGGAAGGGTCGCCCACGCGCGTCGTGCCCCCGCCCATCAGCGCGATCGGGCGCCCGCCGGTCTTCTGCAGCCAGCGCAGCATCATGATGGGAAGCATGGAGCCGACGTGCAGCGACGAGGCCGTGCAATCGAAGCCGATATAGGCGGTGAGGCCGCCTGCGAGCGCCTTCTCGTCCAGTCGCGCGAAATCGGAACATTGGTGCACGAAGCCGCGCTCCATGAGGACGCGCAGGAAATCGGATTTCGGCTTGAAGTCGATGCTCATCGCAGGCCTTTCGTCTGGGCGCGACGTTTAGGGGAGGGCGTCGAATGGCGCAAGCGGCGCGGCGGCCAAAGAAAAGGGCCCTTGCGGGCCCTCATTCCTCGGCGGCTGCGACGGGCTGCCCCTCAGGGCGAGGCCGCGGCGCAGGAATTTTGACGGGGCGCAGCATGAAGGAGGGCACATGGTCGCCCATGCCGCGCACGGGCGGTCCGTCGTCGTCGTCATGGCGACGACCGCGACGCTCGCCGCCGCGCTCGGGACGGGGCGCGCGCTCGACGCGCTCCGGCGCTGGGCGCTCGGGTCTTGCTTCGCGCTCGGGTCTGGCTTCGCGCTCGGGTCTTGCTGCGCGCTCTGGACGCTCCGCGCGCGCGGGACGCTCCGCGCCGTCGGGGCGTTCGGCGCGGGGCGCGCGTTCGCCGCGGGCGGGACGGTCGCCGCGCGCCTGACGCGGGGCGCGGGCCGGGCGATCCTCCAGCGGCTGCGCGCCAGGGGGCGGCAGAAGCGTGGGATCGGCTTCGAAGGGCATGGTGGACGCCTGATCCTCCGGCGCGCGATGGCTGCCGTGGGTCTTGTCGTTTTCGGCGAAACGCTCGCGGCGCGTGCGCGATTCCGACGAGCGGTCGCGATCGCGGCGACCCGAGCGGCCGTCGCGGGAGCCTTCGCGGCGCGCGCGCAGACGGTCCTTGTCCGGCGGCGCCTCGCCCAATTGCTCGGGCTCCGGCCCGATCCAGTTCACGTCGATCTTGATGAGCTTTTCGATGGCCGCGATATGTTTGGCGTCCTCGCTCGTGACCAGCGTGATCGCGACGCCCAGGCGGCCCGCGCGGCCCGTGCGCCCGATGCGGTGCACGTAATCGTCGGGGTGGATCGGCACGTCGAAATTGAACACATGGCTCACGTCGGGAATGTCGAGTCCGCGCGCGGCGACGTCGGAGCACACGAGCAGGGCGACGTCGCCGCGCTTGAACGCGTCGAGGGAGGCCATGCGGGCGGGCTGGTCCATGTCGCCATGCAGCGCGCCTGCGGAGAAACCATGCGTGGTGAGCGATTTGTGCAGGATCGCGACGTCACGCTTGCGGTTGGCGAAAATGATCGCGTTGCGCAGGCCTTCGGTGTCGCGGATGAGGCGACGCAAGGTCTCGCGCTTGTTGGAGCCGCCATGGGTGGCGACGAAACCCTGCGTGATCGTGGAGGCGGTGGCGCCCACGCGGGCGACCTCGACGCGAACGGGATTTTGCAGGAATTGCTCGGTGAGGCGCGTGATCTCCGGCGGCATGGTGGCCGAGAAGAACAACGTCTGGCGCGTGAAGGGCACGAGCTTGCAGATCCGCTCGATGTCGGGAATGAAGCCCATGTCGAGCATGCGGTCCGCCTCGTCGATGACGAGAATCTCGATGCCCGTGAGCAGCAGCTTGCCGCGTTCGTGGAAGTCGAGGAGGCGGCCGGGCGTGGCGATGAGCACGTCGGCGCCGCGGGTGATCTTGGTTTCCTGATCGCCGAACGACACGCCGCCGATCAGCAGCGCGACGTTCAATTTGTGCTTCGCGCCATATTTCACGAAGCTCTCCTCGACCTGCGCCGCGAGTTCGCGGGTGGGTTCGAGGATCAGCGTGCGCGGCATGCGCGCCCTGGCGCGTCCGCTCTCAAGGCGCGAGAGCATCGGCAGGGTGAAGGCGGCGGTCTTGCCCGTTCCCGTCTGCGCGATGCCGAGCACGTCGCGGCCCGCGAGCGCATGGGGAATCGCCTGCTCTTGAATGGGGGTGGGGATCGTGTAGCCAGCGGCCTCTACGGCCGCCAGGACCTTTTCGCTCAGTCCAGTATCTCTGAAAGACATTCCATGGCCTTGTTGATGGCCTGTGGGCCCGGGCGACGCGAGGCTGAGCCAGTGCGTCGAGGGCCGCCAGATACGCGTTGGAAAAGGGGAAGCTTTCGCCGCACTCTTTGCGGCGGAACAGGCGGAGGGCACGCGCGGGCCTCTTCAGCGCCTGAGGGAGACATAGGCTCAAATGCGGCGAAGTCAATGAAAAACATTGGCGCGCGCAGCCGCGCGCCCGGGCTCGTCTCCCCGATTTAGGCGATCGGCCTTCGGGGTCGGCGTCTGGGGATCAGCGCGGCATGCCCAGTTCGGGATTGGTGATCGTATTGCCGATTTTCGGCTGGCTGGACGTGCCGACGGCGTTGGGGTCCGTGCGGCGGCCGAAGAACCAGGAGCCCTGCGCCTGTTGCTGCGGTTGCGGACGGGGCAAAGCGGCCAGACTGCGCGCGGGCGCGCCGGCCCCCTGCTGGGCGCGCGCGATCTGCTGGTCGGCGTTGCGCTCGAGGAAATGGGCGGCGGTGACCGCCACCAGCGCCAACGCGCCGCAGCCGAATACGACCGCTCGCACGAAACCGGAATTTTGTTCGGAGAAGGACGACATAAGCACCCCCGCAAGAAAAGCGTTAAAGCAACGCCTTAGTTTTGCGCGAAGGCCTTAAGCCCGCGTTAGCGCTCGCAGGCGCAAGCGGGTTTTCGCGGGGTTTCGCGGGGTCTCAGATGTCCAGCGTTTCGGCGGAGGCGAATTGCGCGCGCTCCTGAATGAACGCGAAACGCGCCTCCGGCTTGTTGCCCATCAGCCGCTCCACGCTGTCGGCGGTCGCCTGCCGATCCTCCTCCGCCACCGAGACGCGCAGCAGGATGCGCTTGCGGCGGTCCATCGTCGTCTCTTTAAGTTGTGCTGGAAGCATCTCGCCCAAGCCTTTGAAGCGGCTTACTTCCACCTTTCCCTTGCCCGTGAAGAAGCTCTTCATCAGCTCCGCCTTGTGGCGGTCGTCGCGGGCATAGGCGGTCTTGGCGCCCTGCGTCAGCTTGTAGAGGGGCGGCAGGGCCAGATAGAGCCGCCCGGTCTCGATGAGCCGGGGCGTCTGGCGCCAGAAGAAGGTGATGAGCAGCGAGGCGATATGCGCGCCGTCCACGTCGGCGTCGGTCATGATGATGATCTTGCCGTAGCGCAGGTCGGCTTCCTTGTAGGCCGCCCCGCCGGAGACGCCGAGCGCCAGCAGGAGGTCGCCGATCTGCTGATTGCCCGCGAGCTTGTCGCGGGTCGCGGAGGCGACGTTCAGGATCTTGCCGCGCAGGGGCAGGACGGCCTGCGTCGCGCGATCGCGGGCCTGTTTGGCCGAGCCGCCCGCCGAATCGCCTTCGACGATGAACAGCTCGGTTTCGGAGGGCGAATTGCTGGAGCAATCGGCGAGCTTGCCCGGCAGGCGCAGCTTGCGGCCGGGCGTCTTGCGGGCGACGTCCTTCTCCGCCTTGCGGCGCAGGCGCTCTTCCGCGCGCTCCACCGCGAAATCGATCAGCTTGGCGGCCTGGGTGGGGGAATCCGCGAGCCAATGGTCGAAGGCGTCGCGCACAACGCCCTCGACGAGGCGCGTGGCCTCCGAGGACATCAGCCGGCTCTTGTTCTGCCCCTGGAATTCCGGCTCGCGCACGAAAATCGAGATCAGCGCCGCGCAGCCCGACATCACGTCGTCGGTGGAGACGGAGGAGAAGCGCCGCGACTGGCCCACCCGCTCCGCATGGTCTTTCAGCGCGCGCAGCAGCGCCAGCCGCAGGCCGGCCTCATGCGTGCCGCCGTCGGGCGTGGGGATCGTGTTGCAATAGGAATGGACGAAGCCGTCCTCGTCGGCGAGCCAGGTGACTGCCCATTCCACCGATCCATGGCCGCCCGGCTTCTCCACCTTGCCGGAGAAGCTCGTCTCCGCGACCGTGTCCTTGCCCTCGACGTCGGTGGCCAGATAATCGCGCAGGCCGCCGGGAAACCGGAACACGGCCTCAGCGGGAATCGGCCCGTCCGCCTTGACGAGCGAGGGATCGCAACGCCAGCGGATCTCGACCCCGCCGAACAGATAGGCTTTCGAACGGGCCATGCGGAACAGGCGCGCCGGGCTGAAATGCGCGTCGGGGCCGAAGATCTGCGCATCGGGATGGAAGCGCACGCGCGTGCCGCGCCGGTTGGCCACCTTGCCGCGGTTCTCCAGCTTGCCGACCGGCTTGCCGCGCTCGAAGGCCTGGAAATAGAGTTGCTGGCCGCGCGCCACCTCGACTTCGAGGCGCGTCGCCAGCGCGTTGACGACGGACACGCCGACGCCGTGCAGGCCGCCGGAGGTCTGATAGGCGCCCGAGTCGAATTTGCCGCCCGCATGCAGGGTCGTCATGATGACTTCGAGTGCGGATTTCTTCGGGAATTTCGGATGCGGGTCGACGGGAATGCCGCGGCCGTTGTCGGTGACGGTCAGCCAGTCGCCGGGCTCGAGGGACACGTCGATCCAGGTGGCGTGGCCGGCCACCGCCTCGTCCATCGCATTGTCGAGGACTTCGGCGAAGAGATGGTGCAGGGCGGTCTCGTCGGTCCCGCCGATATACAAGCCGGGGCGCCGGCGCACCGGCTCCAGCCCTTCGAGCACTTCGATGGAATCGGCGTTGTAATCCTCCTCGCCCGGCGTGCCGCGCGTGGATTTCGCCGCCGCCTTCGGCTTGGGGGCCGCAGGGGGAGCCGATTTTGCGCCGCCGGGCTTGCGCGCCGGGCCGCCGCCGAAGAGATCGCCGTTCGAGGCCATGGGGAACCGTGTTGAATCGGAGGGCTCCGCTTATCGGGCGATTCAACGGGCGAAGGCAAGCGAAACGTGAACGGAACGAAAACGCGCCCAAGGGCCGCCCAAGCGTCGCCCAAGCGTTGCCCCCGCGCCCCCTTGCGATTGCCGCCGTTCAACGGATCAGCTACCAATGAGAGGTTCGACGCCCGCAAACAAG
>CAIXDD010000257.1 GCA_903918155.1 uncultured Hyphomicrobiales bacterium | reverse complement strand
TCGCGCGCGCTCTCCTCCACGGCGGCGACCAGCTCAAGATAATCCTCAAGCGCATGCACGGGCGGCATGAAGACGCATAGCTTGCCGTCGCGCGGTTCCGCGGCGAGCGCGGTGCGCACGGAGCCGACGATCACGTCCTCCTGCGTCACGGCGTGGGACGCGCGGGCGCGTTTGTGCGCGTTGAACGCGCGCAATTGATCGGGATCGGGCAGGGGGCCGCGCGCCTGCGTGGGATCCTGCTGGTGCATATAGGGATAGGCCGAAGGCGCGATCCAGGGCAGGGCGTTCATCGGCAGGCGATAGCCCACGGGCGAATCGCCGGGTGCGAGGAACAGCTTGCCGCGCCGCGTCCGCCACATTTCACTGATCCAGCGCGGGCCCTCGCCCGGCGCGTTCCAGCGCTGCACCGGCAGGACGAAGCCGGCGGGGCGGGTCAATCCGCGTTCGAAGGCGCGCGAGAGGCGCGCGCGCTCTTCGGGGTCTTCGAGCCTGGAATCCAGCGCGTCCACATTTTCGGGAAGCCGCGCCTCCTCCATCAGCCAATGAGCGGGATCTTCATAGGCGGGCTGCGCGCAGGCCGCAGGCACGCCGAGCCGTTCCGCCACGCGCAGGACAAGCGCCTGCGCATCCTCGACGCGCGCGCGCGCAGAGCCTTCTTCGCGAGCGGGCTCCTGCTCCCTTGCGATGAGCGCGTCCTCGCGCCAGATCGGCTTGCCGTCGCGCCGCCAGTAGAGCGCGAAAGCCCAGCGCGGGAGGCTCTCGCCCGGATACCATTTGCCCTGCCCGTAATGCAGCAGGCCGCCGGGGGCGAAGCGCTCGCGCAGCCGTCGGATGAGATCGTCCGCGCGCGCGCGCTTCGTGGGGCCGACGGCGGCGATGTTCCATTCGGGCGACTGGAAATCGTCGATGGAGACGAAGGTCGGCTCGCCGCCCATGGTCAGGCGCACGTCCTGCGCGGCGAGGTCGCGATCCACCGCCTCGCCCAGCGCGTCGAGCCGCTCCCACGCCTCGTCGGAGAAGGGGCGCGTCACGCGGGGCGCTTCGCGCACGCGCGTCACCTTCATGTCGAAATGGAAATCGACCTGCGCCGGCTCCACCATGCCGCTGATGGGCGCGGCGGCGCTGTAATGGGGAGCGGCGCAGACCGGCAGATGTCCTTCGCCGCAGAAAAGCCCGGAGGTGGGATCGAGCCCCACCCAGCCGGCGCCGGGCACATAGACTTCCGCCCATGCGTGAAGATCGGTGAAGTCGTGATCGGTTCCCGACGGGCCGTCGAGCGCGGCGATGTCGGCCTTGAGCTGGATGAGATAGCCGGAGACGAACCGCGCGGCCAGGCCCAGCCGGCGCAGGATCTGCACCATCAGCCATGCGCTGTCGCGACACGAGCCCGAGCGCAGCGCCAGCGTCTCCTCCGGCGCCTGCACGCCCGGCTCCATGCGGATGAGATAGCGGATGTCGGCGTGGAGTTTCGCGTTCAGCTCCACGAGAAAGCCCACCGTGCGCGCGCTTTCGCGGCTGATCTGCGCGACATAGGCGTCGAGCAGCGGGCCGCCGGGATCGGGGGCGAGGCAGGCGGCCAGCTCCTGTTTCAGCTCGGGCGCGTAATCGAAGGGAAAGGTCTCCGCCGCCTCCTCCACGAAGAAGTCGAACGGATTGATGACCGTCATATCCGCGACGAGATCGACCTCGATGCGCAATTCGCGCGCCTTTTCGGGAAAGACGAAACGCGCGAGCCAATTGCCGTGCGGATCCTGCTGCCAGTTCACGAAATGGTTCGCCGGCGAGACTTTCAGGCTGTAGCCCGAGACTTTCGTGCGGCAATGGGGCGCGGGACGCAGCCGGATCACCTGCGGGCCGAGCGCGACCGGCCGATCATAAACGTAATGGGTGAGATGGTGCAGGCC
>CAIXDD010000256.1 GCA_903918155.1 uncultured Hyphomicrobiales bacterium | reverse complement strand
CGCCAGGCTCGCCAGCCCCAGCGCGAGGGCTGCGGCCAGCGCGGCGTCGGCGCCGATTCCGGCCTCGTCGGCTTGCGCGCCGCTCCATTGGGCGATCCGGGCGACCGCCATGCGCCAGCCGGACTCGTCGAGGATCGGCAGGGGCGCGCCTTCGCCTGCGCCCAGCGCCGCCGCGAGAGGCGCCAGCGCGCCTGTCGCCAGCGCCGCGCCCGCCGCCGCGCCGCTCCATGTCACGCCCTGAAGGCCGCCGGGCAGGGCCATGGCGAGCGTCACGAAGGCGCAGACGAACAACGCCGCCGTGAGCGAGGCTCCGACGAGCTGGTGCAGCGCGGCCGCGCCCGTTTGCAGGCCGACGATAGCGAGCGCCGCGCCCGCGAGGGCGGCGACGACGGCGCAGCAGGCGCGCAACGGCCCTTCGCCAAAACGTCCTGCGGCCAGATCGGCCAGCGAATAGGCCCCGCTCTTGCGCAGCAAGGGCCCCGCGCCGAAGGCCGCGCCGGCCAGCCCCAGAACAAGGCCGATGGCGAGGGCGGCGGGGGCTGCGGGCGGCCCTCCCGCCAGCGGCGGCAGGAAGGGCAGGGCGAGACCGCTGGCCGCGCCCGCCGCCGCCGCGCCCGCATAGGCGGGAGGCGCTGCGCGCGCGCCTGCGAAAAACCGCGAGATGCGCGCGGATCGCATCAGCAGGCCGATGGCGGCGAGCCCCGCCAGGATCACGAGCGGCCCGAGCGCGGCGACTGCGCGCGCCGGCGCGCCCGCCGCATCGCCAAGCGCGACAAGCCCGATGGCGAGCATGAAACAGGCTGCGGCGAAGGCGACGCGCCTCTCGACCGGGCTCTCGTCGTCATGCGGCGCGGGCTTTGGAAAGTCGTCCTGCGGGGCGCTCACATGGCTCTCCATCGGGCGGGATCGGCAGAGGCGAGGTCAGGCTTCACTTGCGCTGCTCCCCGGAAGAGACAAGAATGTAAACGCGCGGGCGTGGCAAGCCTCGCAGAAGGCTTATCGGTCGACCGCCGAGGGGGCACGTTATTGAGCCAGTCAACGACAATCGTGATCGCCGACGATCATCCTCTCGTGCGCGGCGCCTTGCGCAAAGCGGTGACCGGCGCCGTTGAAGGCGCCGCCATCGTCGAATGCGGAGACCTCGACCAATTGAGCGGCGCGCTCGCCAAGGCGCCCGATGCGGATCTCGTTCTTCTCGACCTGTCGATGCCCGGCGTAAGGGGTTTCTCGGGCCTGATGTATCTGCGCGCCCAGCATCCCGAGATCGCCGTGGCGGTCGTGTCGGGCAATGAGGACCGCACGGTGATCCGCCGCTGCATCGATTTCGGCGCCGCCGCCTATATTCCCAAGACGACGCCGGTGGAGGACATGCGCGTCGCCATCCGCGCCGTGCTGGAGGGGCGCACCTGGACGCCGCCCGACGTCGATCTCGCGACGCCCGCCGACAAGGAGACCGCTGACATCGTGCGCCGTCTGGCTTCGCTCACCCCGCAGCAGGTGCGCGTGCTGATGATGTTGTCGGAAGGCCTGCTCAACAAGCAGATCGCCTATGAGCTGACCGTGTCGGAAGCCACCGTCAAGGCGCATGTCTCCGCCATCCTGCAGAAGCTGGGCGTGGACAGCCGCACCCAGGCGGTGATCGCAGCCTCGAAGATCGAGGTCGGCCAATGGCAGGCGGACCTCGCCCAAGGATCGTAAGCCGCTCGCAAGACCCTGCCGCAGCGCGTTCGCCTCCCCATATAGGGAGGGTCGCCCCGAGGGTTTTAACGAGGAGGCCGTGAGCCATGCCGTCATTTTCGTGCGAAGGCCGCGCGCGTCGCTCCGACGCGCAGACCCGCGTCGCCCGCCTCGCCCTTGCTCTGGCGCTGGGCGCGTTCGTCGTCCCTGCGCTGGGCCAGTCCGCGCCTGACGCGCCGAAGGCCGACGGGCGCTTCTCCATGACGCCTGCGGGCGAGGGTTTCCTGCGGCTGGACACGCGCACCGGCGCCGTGTCCCATTGCCTCGTCACGCCGGCCGGCGCGCAATGCCGCGCGGGCGCCGACGAGCGCGCGGCGCTGGAGGCGGAGATCGACCGCCTCACGAAGGACAACGCCGATCTGCGCGGCAAGCTCGCCGCCGCCGGCGACCAGACGCCCGGCGGGCGCCCGCGCAACGCTCTCCCCAGTCAGGAGGAGATGGACCGCGCCATGGGCTGGATGGAAAGCTTCATGCGGCGCATGATGCGCCTGATGCGCGAGGAGCCGCCACCCGGCGAGCGCCTGTGAGCGCGCGAGAAAGGGTTCCGCCATGAACGACAAGGCCGGCCAGTCCCGTCCGCCCGGCTGGGAAGACGCGCGCTGGAGCGATGCGCGCCCCTCATCCGCGGCGCCGGCCGGCGAGGGCGCGCCCCCCAGCGGCTCCGCGCTGGAGCGCTTTCTCGGCGGCCCCCCGCTCGCCGTCATCGTGCGCCTGCTCGTCCTGTCGCTCGTGGTGGGCGCGCTGCTGATGTGGATCGACATTCGCCCCGGCGAAATCTTCCGCGCGCTGGAGCGGCTCATCCGCCACGCCTGGATGATGGGTTTCGACGCCGTGCGCGCCGTGGTCGATTACGCCGTCGCCGGCGCGATCGTCGTCGTGCCGATCTGGTTTCTGCTGCGGCTGACGACTCAGCGCCGCTGAACGCCGCCCGCCGCCCATTCCTGCGCGCGCCGCCCCGTCGCGGCCGCCAGAGTCGGCAGGCCTTCGGCGTCCAGCCGGGCGGCCAGGCCGGAATTGATGTCGCCCACGAGGCCGGGGCCCGCATAGACGAGCGCCGAATAGAGCTGGATCAGCGACGCGCCCGCCTCGATTTTCGCGAAGGCGGTCTCCGCATCATGGATACCGCCCACGCCCACCAGCGGGAACCGCCCGTCCACGCGCAGATAGGTCTGCGCCAGAACGCGCGTCGCGGCCTCGAACAGCGGCTTGCCCGAAAGGCCGCCGCTTTCGCGCGCATGTTGCGAGATGAGCAGCGGCGAGCGCGCGATGGTGGTGTTGGACACGATCATCCCGTCCACCCCGCGCGCGCGGCACACGTCCACCACGTCGTCGAGGTCGCTTTCGGCCAGATCGGGCGCGATCTTCACGAGCAAGGGCTTGCGTCCGCAGCGTTCGATCTTGCGGTCGCGCGCGTCGACGCAGCGCGCCAGCAATTCGTCGAGCGCGCTTTTCTGTTGCAGGTCGCGCAGGCCCGGCGTGTTGGGCGAGGAGATGTTGATCGTGAAATAGCTGGCGACGTCGGCGAAGGCGGAGACGCCCGCCGCGTAATCGGCCACGCGGTCGAACGCATCCTTGTTGGCGCCCACATTGACGCCGATGACGCCCTTGGGCCCCGCGCGTTTCACGAGCCGTTCATGCACGGCCTCATGTCCCTCGCTGTTGAAGCCGAAGCGGTTGATGACCGCCTCGTCCTCCACCAGCCGGAACAGGCGCGGGCGCGGATTGCCGGGCTGCGGGGCCGGCGTCACCGTGCCGATCTCCACGAAGCCGAAGCCGATGCGCAGGAGCGCGCCGGGAACCTGCGCGCCCTTGTCGAAGCCCGCCGCCATGCCGACCGGATTGGGAAAGGCGAGGCCGAAGGCCTGCACCGCCAGGCGCGGATCGGCCGGGGCGGCCGCAGGCAAAGGCGTGAGGCGCAGCGCCTTGATGGTGGCGGCATGCGCCTCCTCAGGGTCCATGGCGAACAGGAAGGGCCGCGACAGGGCCCCCAGAAAACGCATCATGGCGCAAGGCCTTCGAAATCATGGGTTCCGTCCGCGCGCATCGGCAGCGGCTTGGCCCATAGCGTCTCGCGCGTTTCGAACGGGCGATAGAGATGGGGAAACAATTGGCCCCCGCGCGAAGGCTCCCATTTCAGGGCCTCGCCCAGCTGCGCGGACTCAAGCGCCAGCAGCATCAGCCCGTCGCGACCGGCGAAATGCTTGGCCGCCGTCTCGCGCGCCTGCTCCGCCGTGGAGAAATGGATGAAGCCGTCGGCGAGGTCCACGGGCGCGCCCATGAAACGTCCCTCCGCCTGCGCGGCGCGCCATTCCTCGGCGCTGGCGATCTTGTAGATGAGGCTCACGTGACTTTCTCCGGAAACGCCCGCGAACCTACAGGGGCGGGGCCGCGCCGGCAACGAAGGCGCCGCCCCATCCGCGGCCCGGCCCGCCCCAAGGTCTGGCTTGCGTTAAACCGCGGGAAGCGATACCCATAGAGAGGAAAACTTTCCCCATCCTAGGGTCGCCGTCCGCCGGCGCACGGAGCCGCCATGCTCTCGCACGATCAGGTCTGGTCCGCCGTCGACGCTTTGGCGCAGCGCCACGGGCTGTCGCCCTCGGGCCTGGCGCGCAAGGCGGGGCTGGACGCGACGACCTTCAACCGCTCGAAACGGCTGGGCTCCGACGGACGGCTGCGCTGGCCCTCGACCGAATCCATCGCGAAGATTCTGGAGGCGACGGGCGCCAGCCTGTCGGATTTCGTGGCCCTGACCGGCTCGCGCGCGCTCGCGCGTCAGAGCATCCCGCTGATCGGCCTCGCGCAGGCGGGCGCAGGCGGCTTTTTCGACGACGCCGGGTTTCCCGCCGGGGCGGGCTGGGAGGAGGTCGCCTTTCCCGCAGTGGCCGATGAAAACGCCTATGCGCTGGAGATCTCGGGCGATTCCATGCTGCCGCTCTATCGCGACGGCGACGTGATCGTCGTCTCGCCGGCAAGCTCCGTGCGCCGGGGCGACCGCGTGGTGGTGAAGACGAAGGACGGCGAGGTGCTCGCCAAGGAATTGAAGCGCCGCACGGCGCGCACGCTGGAGCTGAAATCGCTCAATCCGGACCATCCCGACCGCACGTTCGATCTCGCCGACGTGGCGTGGATCGCGCGCGTGGTCTGGGCCGCGCAATAGCGCGCGTCAGCCGCCATAGGCGAGCAGCCACAGGCCGCGCGCCACATAGACGACGCTGAGCGTGTAGATGATCATTTTCGTCCATTTGCGGAAGTTCGAATCGCTCATGCGATTGAGCACGCCCGCCGCCGCCGATCCGCCGGCGAAGGTGAGCAGCACATAGCCGACGAGCAGCGGCCACCAGATCACGTCGCCGGCCTCCAGCGCGATCGCGCCGAAATAGACGAAACGCCCGGCCTGCGAGAACAATTGGGTGATCGCCTTGGTGGCCACGATCGTGTGGCGATCGAGCTTGCTCGCCTGAAAGAACATGTCGAGCACATTGCCCGCCGCGCCCACGCTGATCTGCAGGACCATGATGACGAAGCCGCAGAAGGCCGCCATGCCGCGCCGCGTGATGTCGGGGGCGAACGATTTGGGCAGCAGGTCGCCGATCAGCGGCGTCAGTCCGAGGCCGAGATAGATCATCGGCTTGGGCGGCACGAAACTGATGAACAGCATCACGCCGTAGGCGACGACGGAGCCCGCGACATAGCGCGAGGCGATGCGCCAGTCGATATGCCGGCGCCACAGGAGCGCGCGCCACGCGCCCGATGAGAACATCAGCGCGGAGAACACCGTCATCGCCGCGCTGACCGGCAGGTAGAACAGCAGCACCGCCAGAATGATCTGCCCGCCCACCATGCCGAAAATGCCGGAGGTGAAGGCGCCTATGAAAGTCGTGATCGCGATGACGGAGGCGGCGAAGGCGGAGATCAAGGGGCGGCTCTCACTTCGTCTTCGTCGCGAGAAAGGCCTCGTGCTCGCTCTTGAGCGCGCCCGACAGCGCCTTGCCGATCAGCGCGCGCGTCTCCGCCACGCCGTAAAGCGCGACGAACGAGCCGAAGCGCGGCCCCCGGTCTTCGCCCAGCAACACCTGATAGAGCATGTTGAACCAATCGTTCGACACGCCCGGCCGCTCAGGCGTCGCGCCTTTCGCCTTCAGGTCCTGATAGCGCGCGATGGGCCGCGCCACGTCATAGAGCGCGGTCTGGATGTCTTCCCCGCTCGCGCCCGCCGGCAGGCCCGCGAGCATGGCGTCGAGCTTTTGCAGCGCGTCGCGCTCGTCCGCGTCGGGCAGGCGATAGGTTTTGGCGGGGCGCACGAAATCGCGGAAATAGGCGACCGCATAGCCCACCAGCCGGTCGAGGCGGGGATGGGTCTGCGGCGAGGCCGACGGCGCGTAGCGGCGCAGAAAACCCCACAGGACGGCGGGATCCTCGCTATTGGCGACGGCGGCGAGATTGAGCAGCATCGCAAAGGAGACCGCGGCGGCGGGCTGCGCGCCGCCGGCGTCCTGCAAGGTTTCCGGCGCGGGCGGCTCGCCTGCGTGGATGTGCCATGCGGGATTGCCGAGCCGCTGCTTCCAGTCCTGCCGCGCATAGCCGCCGAGGAATTGCAGATATTCGTCCACCGCGCGCGGGATCACGTCGAAATGCAGCCGCTTGGCCTCGCGCGGCTTTTGATACATGAACAGCGACAGCGATTCCGGGCTGGCGTAGGTCAGCCATTCGTCGATCGACAGGCCGTTGCCCTTCGACTTCGAGATTTTCTGCCCCTTCTCGTCGAGGAACAATTCGTAATTGAACCCCTCCGGCGGCTGGCCGCCGAGCGCGCGCAGGATATTGGCGGAGAGCTTCACGGATTCGATGAGATCCTTGCCCGCCATTTCGTAATCGACTTCCAGCGCGTGCCAGCGCATCGCCCAGTCGGGTTTCCATTGCAGCTTGCAATGACCGCCCGTGACGGGCGTCTCGAAACGCTCGCCCGTGTCGGGATCGCGCCAGACGATCGTGCCGGCCTGCGCGCGGATTTCGTCGGCCGCCACCTGCATCACCACGCCGGTCTTGGGATGGATCGGCAAGAAGGGCGAATAGGTGGCCGCGCGCTCCTCGCGCAGCGAGGGCAGCATGATCTTCTGCACCGCTTCGAAATTGCGCAGCATGTGCAGGAGCGCGGCGTCGAAGCGGCCGGATGTATAATAATCCGTCGAGGAGGCGAATTCATAGTCGAAGCCGAAGCGGTCGAGAAAATCGCGCAGCATCGCATTGTTGTGATGGGCGAAGCTCTCGAACTTGCCGAACGGATCGGGGATTTTCGTCAGCGGCTTGCCCAGATGCGCCTTCAGCATGTCCTGATTGGGCACGTTGTCGGGCGCCTTGCGCAGGCCGTCCATATCGTCGGAGAAGGCGATGAGCCGCGTCTTCACTTTGCCTTCGGTGAGCGTCTCGAAGGCCTTGCGCACCATGCTCGTGCGGGCCACCTCGCCGAACGTGCCGATATGGGGCAGGCCCGAGGGGCCATAGCCCGTCTCGAACAGCACCTCCGTCCGCCCCGTGCGCGCGATGCGGGCGACGAGCTTGCGCGCCTCCTCGAAGGGCCAGGCGGCGGAGCCATGGGCGGCTTCCAGAAGCGAAGGAGAAGCGGCGGGCGGCTGCGCCGACCCTGCGGAGGCGGACATTGACGATCCTTGGTCGTTGGCGGAACGGGCGGGGCGCGCCGCGGCGCATCGCGCGCCCTCAAGCGTCGCGCACACTAGGAAGGGGGGGCGCCCGCGTCAATGCGGCGGTCCGGGCGACGCAAGGCCGACCTTTCGGCGCGCCGCTTCAGCGCGACGTTTCTCAGCGGCGCTTCAGCGCGACTGCGCGCGCCCGGGATTTGCGCTATGCTGGAGGGCGTCCACGCGCTTTGCAGCCGGTCCTCGATCCGCATGTCGTCTTCGCTCGCGTCCTTCCGCCTTCTCGCCCGCCCGCGCGCGCTCCGCCTTGCGCTTGCGGCTGTCGCCTGTCTCGCTTGGGCTGCGCCCGTCGCGGCGCCTGCGCGCGCGCAATCGGGCGCGCACTCGGACGCGACGTCGCCGTCCAAATCCGGCGCCGCCGGCGAGGAT
>CAIXDD010000255.1 GCA_903918155.1 uncultured Hyphomicrobiales bacterium | reverse complement strand
TTCGTCAATGTGACCGACCCCATTCTCAATGCAGTCCGCGCGATTACGCCCCAAGTCGTGCCAAACGGCCTTGTCATGGTCCTCGCGATCTTCTGGATGATCATGCTGCGCATCGTGCTTTCGCTGCTTCTGCTCAAACTGGGCGTACCTTCGCGGGCTGCCGGATGAGCGAGTTCAAACTGCCCCCCAACGATGGACTGGATGACCGCGAAGCCGTGCTGAAGCAGGACGGCTACCTCCTCGGTATCGCGCTGGTCAGTCTCGTCAACGGCATGCATTTCTCGCCGCTTTACGAACTTTTCCTCGTTCCGGTCGCGGCCATTGCGACGGGCTTCTGGATCACGTCCCAGCTCATCATCTTCTATCTCGCCTCGTTGATCATATCCGTTTCCACGGTTGTGATCGCGGGCGTGCCTGCCGCGCTCTACGAGCGTGCAAAGGGACTGAAGCAGAGCTCGGTCACATCTTTGCAGATATGGCTGGCCGCGACATTCGTCCTCGCCCTGCCATCGCTGATCACGCTGTTCAGGGGCGGCTGAGCTAGCTCGAAAACAAAAGATCGCGCGTCAACGTATCGAGCGTGTCGAGGGCGCGCAGCGACGTCAGAAGATGTTCGCGTTCGAGTTTCGACAGCAGCGAAGGCGCGATGGCATTTGAAGGCGCGCGGCCCGCGGGTATGTCGGCGAGTTGCTGGCGCGCAATCAGGCTGAGAAACAGGCCGTGCGCATCGATCATGCGCTCGAGGTCCTCGTCTCCGCCGCGCTGCAAACTGCGGACGGCTTCAAGACGTTCGCGTGTCGAACGCACCGAAATGCCATAGCTGATCGCAAGAGCGCGCGCGGCGCAAACGATGCGGAACAGGCCGGATTTCTTGAGATCGATGCGCCCATCGACCGTGCGCAGGCGACCGAAGAGGCCTACGGCTGGTTCAATCGGCGAGGCCGTATCCACCAGCAATTTCGCAAAGGCATTGCGGCCCTTGGCTGCCTGATAAGCGAAGGCGCGAAGGTCTTCCGCAAGTTCATGATCGCCATGAACTCCGTTGAGATCAAAGAACGTATCGACGGAGAGAAGATCGGCAGGATTTGAGCGCTCGACCCAGGTTGCGATGCGCTCGCGCCAATGTGCAACCGAGCCGCGCCATTGCGGGTTCTTCGCCATCACGCCGCCCTTGCACAAGGGCACGCCGGCCTCATGCAGAATGGCGGCGAAACGTGCGCCAAGCTCTGCGAACCACAAATCCTCCACGCCGCCGGGTTCGCCGCGTTCGAAGACGATGGCATTGTCCTGATCCATCGCCAGCAGGCTTTCGCCGCGTCCGCCCGAGCCCAGCAGCAACACGGCATAGGGGCAGGGCGCGGAGCCTTTGCCTTCAGCAGCCAGCGCTTCTTCGGCAAGGGCCGCAGCGCGTGACGTCAGTGAGGCCAGTTCGTGCGAGACGATGGCGGCAATCGCTCGCCCGTCGAGGCCCTCGGCCGCAAGCGCCGCGCTGACATGGGGCAATTTCGCCCATGCGGCTGCGAGCATTGCGCTGCTCGTCGCCGTCGCCATTGCATCGCCAAGACTTAGCGCTTCGCCTGCGCGAGAGCGCAGCAAGTCGCGCGCCGACAAGGCCCCGACGATGTGACCGGATGAATCGATGACACCCAAATGGCGGATGCGCAG
>CAIXDD010000254.1 GCA_903918155.1 uncultured Hyphomicrobiales bacterium | reverse complement strand
TGGCGCGCGAGGCGGGCGTGTCGCTGGGCGTCACGATGACCGCGACCATTCTCATCTGGGCGGGGCCGGCGCAGGTGATCTTCCTTGGCGCGGTGATGGCCGGCGCGCCGCTCATGATGATCGCGCTGTCGGTTTCGCTGTCGTCCGTGCGCCTGCTGCCCATGTGCGTGTCGCTGCTGCCGCTCCTGCGCGGGGATGCGCCGCGCGGGCCGCGCGCCTTCGCGCTCACGCTCTATACGGTGCATCAGATCGCGGTGACGGGCTGGGCGGAATCGATCCGTCGCCTGCCCGACATGGCGCGCCCGGCGCGGCTGCCCTGGTTCATGGGCCTCGTGCATGGCCTCTATCTCGCCGCCGCCCTTGCGACGGTGGCGGGTTACCTCTTGTCGGCGACGCTGCCGCGGGAGCTGGCCGCCGGCCTCCTGTTCGTCACGCCGATCTATTTCGTCTGCGCGTTGCTGCGCAATGTGCGCGAGCCCATCGACTGGATGGCGCTGGCCTTCGGCTTCGGCCTCACGCCGGCATTGAAGCCGCTGGTGGGCGCAGGATTCGACCTGCTGATCGTCGGGCTTGCGGGGGGCACGCTCGCCTGGGGCGCGCAGCGGGCGCTCAAGGCGCGCCGCGCGCGCGCCGAGGCCGGACGATGAGCGTCTGGACGACGACCTTCGATCACTGGAGCGGGGGGCTGTGGCCCTATCTGGCGATCGTGCTCTTCGGCTTCCTGCCGAGCGAGGCGTGGCGGGCGGCGTCGATTTTCCTCGCGCGCGGGATCGACGAAGGCGCGGAGATTCTGGAATGGGTGCGCGCCGTCTCCACGGCGCTTCTTGCGGGCGTGGTGGCGAATATCCTGTTCACGCCGTCGGGCGCGCTGGCGGACGTGCCGCTGGCGGGACGGCTCGCGGCCATGGCCTTCGGCCTTGCGGTCTATTTCCTGCGCGCCCGCTCCGTCATCGCCGGCGTTGCGGCGGGCGAGGCGGCGATCGTCGCCGCCGCCTATGCATGGTCGTGAGGGACTAGAAGGCGGCGCGGATTTTGGCGGCGTGCGCTTTCAGCACGTCGTCCTTCTCCATCGCATCGCCATGGCGGCGCAGGCCCACGCCTTCCCAGCGCGGCAGAACATGGAAATGGAGATGGAAGACCGTCTGCCCGCCGGCGGCGCCTTCATATTGGCGCAGCGTGAGCCCGTCGGCGTCCATGCCCGCTTTCACCGCGCTCGCCACTTTCTGCACGCGCGCCATGTAAGGGCCCCAAGCGTCGGCCGGCATGTCGAGCAGGCCGCGCGCCGCGATTTTGGGAATGACGAGCGTATGCCCGTCCGATTGCGGCATCACGTCGAGAAAGGCGAGCGCGACGTCGTCTTCGAAGACTTTATGCGCCGGCAATTCGCCGCGCAGGATGCGCGCGAAAATATTGTCGGGCTGGTAGGGGCCGCTGTTTGGCATTCGTCTTGTTCCCGAAAGAGGGAGCACTTGAGGGAAGGCGGCGCCCCGCGTCAAGGCCGCAGGCGGACCCCCGCGCTCAGCACTCATGTCGATCCGCTGCTAACAAACTGAAATCATGAGTCCTTCCCCTGCAAAGCCCTCGACGAAGCGCTTGGCGTGAGGCATCATGATCGCGCATGCCTGCGGGCGTGAGACGAGCGAAACGGAGACGTCCATGGCGTCCAGAGACTTTCAACGCATGCTCGCCGGTTATGGGCTGACCACGGCGAACATTTTTTACCGGATGCCCGATCATCCGAATCTTTTGCAGAATTACGTCTGGCAGGATTACGACCTGCATCCCGATTATCCGGCGCTGCGGAAATTTCTGGATTTCTGGTCGCGCACGCTGGATGGGGGCGTGCATTCCGTGACGGTCGCCCATGCGGGGCTGATCCGGCCGGCGCAATGGCGCATGGTGGGGCGCGAGTTTCGCCTCAACTGACGCGCAGGCGCCTATTCGCTTTCCTCGCGCGCGAGATCGCGGCGGAAGGGCGTGTGCGCCCCATAGACGTCGATGGCCTGGGCGATGGCGGCGCGCTCATGGGCGAGGAAATCCGCCACGGCGCTGGCGAGCCTTGGATCGGCGATGGCATGCGCCGACCATGTCGTCACGGGCTCATAGCCGCGCGCGAGCTTGTGTTCGCCTTGCGCGCCCGCCTCTACGCGCTGCAAGCCGCGTTCGAGCGCGAAGTCGATGGCCTGATAATAACAGACCTCGAAATGCAGGAAGGGGCGCTCCTCGATCGCGCCCCAATTGCGCCCATAGAGCGCATCGTCGCCGATGAAATTGATCGCGCCCGCGATCCAGCGGCCTTCGCGGCGCGCCATGACGAGCAGGATGCGCTGGGCCATGGCGTCGCCCACATGGGTGAAGAAGTCGCGCGTGAGATAGGGATTGCCCCATTTGCGCACGCCCGTGTCCGTGTAGAAGCGGAAGAAGGCGTCCCAATGCTCCTGCGTGATCTCCTCGCCGACGAGGCGATGGATCTCGACGCCGTCTTGCGCCTCGCGCCGCTCGCGGCGGATCATCTTGCGCTTGCGGGAGGCGAGGCTTTCCAGAAAAGCCTCGAAATCGCGATAGCCGCGGTTGAAGAAATGAAATTGCTTGCCGGTGCGCGACAGGAAGCCGTCGTCCTCCAGCGCCAGCGCCTCGCTCTCCAGCGGAAAGGTGACGTGGATCGAGGAGGCGCCGGTCTGCGCGCGCAGCTCCTGCAGCCCCGCCACCAGAGCCGCGCGCGCGTCATGCGCCTGCGGGCCGGGGGCGACGAGCAGGCGCCGCCCCTGCGCCGGCGTGAAGGGCACGCTCAGCTGCAATTTGGGATAATAGCGCCCGCCCGCGCGCTCATAGGCGTCCGCCCAGGCGTAATCGAACACATATTCGCCCATGGAATGGGATTTGAGATAGCAGGGCGCGCAGGCTGCGAGCCGTCCCCGCCCATCCTCCACCAGCGCGTGAAACGGCGCCCAGCCCGCCTGCGCCTGCGCCGAGCGCGAGGTTTCGAGCGCGTTCAGGAAGGCGTGGGAGAGAAAGGGATTGAAGCGCTCGCGCCGCGCGGCGTCGACCGGCGCGAGGGCGAGGTCGGGCGGATTGGCGCAGGCGTCCCATGCGGCGGGATCCACCTGCGCGAGCGCGCGCGCCACACGGAACTTGAACTCAGGCTTCGACACGATGCGTCCTTGATCCCACGGCGAGGGCTCGCCTCATGCTAGCGCGCTCCCGCACGGCCGCAAGGGCGCGGGCGGGCGTCACATCGGGCCCGAGACGATGCGCGGCAGGCGGCGGAACGTCGCGCCGACCACAAGTCCGATGACCATCACCGCAAGGCCCACCGCGACGAGGGCCGCCGGCGCGCCCAGCGCGGCGATCGCGCCCGACCAGACGAGCGGGCCCGCGCTCTGGCCGAGAAAGAAGGAGAAGGCGTGCATGGCGAAAGCCGACGAGCGCGCGCTGGGCTCGATCTCGGACACTTCGGTCTGAACGGAATTATGCAGCATGAAGAAGCCCAGCCCCACAAGCGCGAAGACCAGCGTCTGCGCGCTCCAGTGCAGGCCCAGCGCATAGGCGCAAAAGCCCGCGCCCGCCACGAAGCCGCCTGCCGTCATCAGGGCCGGGCGCGACGCGACGCGCAGCAGAAGCGGCACGAAGAGCGAGAACATCAAGGCGCCCGCCGCCATGCCCGCGATGATGAAGCCCGCCTCGCGCGCGCCGCCTCCGCCGCGCTCCTCCAGCTCCGGCGCCACGAAAGGCAGGAAGCCGAAAGTGAGTCCGCCCACCAGAAACACCGAGCCGTAGCAGGCCCAGGCGCGCGGGTTGCGGAAGATGCGGCGATAGACGTTCAGGGCCGTGCGCGCGCTGAACGGCTCGACGGGTCGTTCGTCCTTGGGCGTGCGCAAGAGCGCGCTGGCGGCCGCCGCCACCACGGTCACGATGGCGAAACAAATCCATGTCACGCCGCGCCAGCCGATCTCCTCGGCGACGACGCCCGCGAAGACGGCGCCCAGAATCTGCCCGATGATCGCCGACGCCACGAAACGCGCGATGGCGAGCTGGCGTCCGCGCGGGTAGAGGTCGCCGATCATCGCCATGGCCACCGGCATGATGCCGGCGCCGGCGAGCCCCGTGAGCATGCGCGCGCCGAACAGGCTCGCATAGCCCGGCGCCAGCGCGCCTAGCGCGAGGCTCGCCGCCGACAGCCAGAGAGCGATTTTCAGAACGCGCGTCTTGCCGAAATGATCGCCGATGGGGCCGAGGATGGGCTGCGCGCCCGCATAGGGCAGGGACAGGGCGGAGGCGAGCAGCGCCGCGCTTGCGACCGGGACCGCAAGGTCGCGCGCGATCTCCACGGTGAGCGGATCAAGCGTGCGGCTGGCGACCGCGCTCGAGAAACCGCAGAGGATGAAAACGAAGAAGACCAAATGCCTGAACCGCCTGACGCCCGCTCGCGCGGCCTGCGTCCTGTGCTAGGCGAGCCGACGCGCCTTGTCCATGCCGCGGCGCGCGGGGCGGGTTTACGCTGCGTGACGCCATGCTATACCTAGGCCTTATCTTTTATTTTTTTGATCACCTTTTTCAGCGAGTTCGCCATGTCGTTTCAATTGCAGCGCCTCGACGCCCATTTGTTCTCGGATTTGATGCAGCAATGGAACGCGCTCTTCGAGCGAGACGACATTCTTTGGGATCATAGCAAGCCTTATATCGAACATGCGCAAAGGATCGCGTCTGAGCCGACCAAGGATCCCCGATACGGGATTTATGGTTTGGTGGCGAAGACGAACGGTCAGCTCAGTTACGAAGGCTTCACGCATATCAACCAAAAGTTGCCAAAAACCCCGGACGCGGAATTGCGCCTCGTGTGGACGTCGCTGAGCCCCAAGTATGAAGAAAAGTTCGATCGCAATGACTTAGCGACGGTGACATTCTCTTTGCTGCATGGCGCGATCTTGCTTGCGCAAGGTGAGATGAAAGCGCGATCCATACGCCTGCATTTGGGTAACGTCACTGAAAGGGATTATGTGTTAGGAATTGCGAAGGGACTGCGTTGGACTCATCCGAACGTGGAGATTGCCTTCGCGGGCAACTGGCTCCATATCAAGAACGTCGATGAATTGCATTTGCAGAGCCGGTCGGGAGAAGAACCATGACGTTTGAAGAAGCGCTCTGGAAGGCTTGCCTGGAGTCCGCGAAGGCGCTTGGCGACGACATCAAGAAAATCTCTTGGCTTCTCAGCAACAAGCCGGCGGTCGCACGCGAACGTGACAAGGCGGCTTGACGCCGCGGCGCACGATCACCCGTCGATTTCGCCCTCGAACACCGCCTGGTCCGCGTAGGCGCGCGCCCGCGCCCAATCCTGCGGATCACGCACGGTCCAGGCCATCACCGGCAGGCCCAGCGCCGCGCGCGCGAGCGTGGGCCCGGCGTGGGGCAGGTCGCGCACGGCCCAGGAAAGAAAATCGGGTCGCGTGCGCGGCCAATGCGTCAGCGCGGCCAGGTCGCGGCGCGCGGGCGCGTCGAGCGCGGCCCAATCGTCCTGCGCGTCAAAACGCGCCTGCGCCACGATCCCCAGCGGAAGGCGCTCCAGCCCCAGCGCAGGCGCCTGCGCGCGCAGCCAGGCGATGGGCTCGGGATCGAAGCTTTTCACCGCCACGGGCGCCTCGCGCGGCGTCTGCGCAAGAACGCGCGCGACCGACTGAACAAGCCGCAGGTCGCCGTCGAAGGCGCTTTTGATCTCCACGATCAGCGGCGCGCGGCCGGCGATCCGCGCGATGAGACGGTCGAGGCGCGGGGGGCTGGCGGGCGTCGCCGCGGGCCCTTGCGCGCGCAGGCGCAGCGCGTCGATCTCGCGCGCGTCCAGCCCGTCCAGCCGCCCGCCGGCGCCGGTGAGGCGCTCCAGCCGCTCGTCATGAAAGACGAAGGCCACGCCGTCGCGCGACAGGCGCACGTCGCATTCCACGGAAAAGCCGCGCGCGACCGCCGCTTCGGCGGCTGCGAGGGAATTCTCGCATCGTCCCTGCGCCTGATCGTGCAGGCCGCGATGGGCGATGGGGCGCGCGACGAGCCAATGCGGGGCCGCCACGCCCTCACTCCGGCTCGATCTCGAAGATCGCTTCGATCTCCACGGCGGCGTCGAGCGGCAGTTCCGCGACGCCGACGGTGGTGCGCGCATGCCGGCCCTTCTGCGGTCCGAGCGCGGCGGCGATGAGATCGGACGCGCCGTTCATGACCGCCGGCAGGGCGTGGAATTTCGGCCCGGCGTTGATGAAGCCGCCCAGGCGCACGCAGCGGCGAATGCGCGACAGGTCCCCGTCGAGCGCCAGTTTCGCTTGCGCCAGAACGTTGACGGCGCATAAGCGGGCCGCCTCCTGCCCGGCTTCGTTGAACAGGTCTTGTCCCAGCTTGCCCCTATGGCCCGGCGCGAGGGAGCCGTCCCGCCCCAGCGGCAATTGGCCGGAAACGAACAGAAGCCCGCCGGCGATGACCGCCGGAACGTAATTGGCGAGCGGCGTCGGCGGCGCCGGAAGGTCGATTCCCATGTCTTTCAGACGGGTTTCGATGGAGGGCATGGAGCGTTCCTTAACTGATCCCGGCGTTTATCGGAGCCGCGTGGGCCTGATTGGCGTCTTTCGGGGAGTATGCCGATTGCATCGGCCGGACCCAACCCTATTTTCGCCATGGCGATTCGGCATGAGGCGTTCGCTGCGGAGCTTTATTCCATGATGTCATTGCTTCAGACGATTGCGCGCCCGACCGCCGGATCTTCGGCGACGTTCTCGGCGGCGTTCTTGACGGCCGCCGTTCTCCTGTTCGGCGCCCCCGCGGTCAGCGCGCAGGAGCGCGGCGCCGGCGCCCGCAAGCCGGCCGAGACGGTCGCGCTCGCGCCCCATCGGGCCTTTTATGAATTGAGCCTGCTCAAGACCACGGCGGACCCCAGCGCGCCGGCGGGCGCGAGCGGCGGCATCGCCTATGATTTCGTCGGCTCCGCCTGCGAGGGCTATACGACGCGCTTCATTCAGGACACCGACATCGAGGCCCATGAGGGCGAGAGCCTGTCCACGCAGATGCGCTCCACATCGTTCGAAAGCGGCGATCATTCCACCTTCACCTTCCGCATCGAAAGCGGGCGCCGGCAGGACGAGCCCGAGATCGTGGAAGGCGCGGCCTTCCGCGAGAGCGACGGCTCCCTGTCCATCGATCTGAAGCGCCCGCGGCCCTTCAAGTCCGACACCGATCACGAGGCGGTTTTCCCCACCCATATGATGATCCGCGCGCTGGAGGCCGCGCGCGCGGGCCAGGCCACCTATTCGACGAAGCTTTATGACGGCACAAGCTCCGGCGACCGCGTGTTCCAGACGCTCGGCGTTCTGGGGCGCGAAAGCGTCGAGCCGCTCGCCGACGCGACGAAAGACGCGCCCGCGATGAAGGGCATGCGCCGCTGGCGCGCGACGGTGAGCTATTTCGACGTCGCCAAGCCGGAGGATCCGCCGGTCTATGTGCTCTCGTTCCAGATGTGGGAGAACGGGGTCTCCAGCGACCTCATTCTCGACTACGGCAATTTTCAGATGAAGGGCGCGCTGACGAAGCTCGAATTGCTGCCCGTCAAGGAGTGCGGGAAATAGGGCGCGTCACTTCTCGCCGCCGCGGAAGGCGATTCCGCGCATGATGGCGCCGGCGCCGAATTTGCCGCGCAAGGAATCGAGCGCGGATTCGGTCGCCTTCTCCCGCGCCACCCGCGTGTCGGCGAGGTCGCCGCGGTCGCAGGCCTGCGCGGCGTGAAGCGCGGAGGCGCCCACGCCGATCAGGCGGAAGCGCGCGCCGTCCGCTTCTTTCATGAGAAGCGCGCGCGCGGCCTCGAAGAGGCGGCTCGCCAGCTGGGTGGGCTCGTGCAGCGTCACCGAACGGGTGCGCAATTTGAAATCGGCCGTCTTGAGTTTCAGCGTCACGACGAGGCCGCCGATCTCCTGCGCCTTCAGGCGCGCCGAGGTCTTCTCGCAAAGCTCGAACAACGCGCCCGCAAGCGCGTGCGGATCGGCGACGTCCGTGTCGAAGGTCGTTTCGCTCGACACGCTTTTCGTCTCCCGATCCGGGCTCACCGGGCGGTCGTCGCGCCCATTGGCCAGCCGCCAGAGGCGCTGGGCTTCGGCGGCGCCGATGCGGCGCATGAAGACGGCCTCATCCATGGCCTGAATGTCGCCCAGCGTATGAAACCCTTCCGCCGCAAGGCGTTTCTCGGTGACGGCGCCCACGCCCCACAAGTGGCCAAGCGGCCGGGGGGCGAGAAAGCCGCGCGCCTCCGCCCGTCCGATGACGGCGAAGCCGCGCGGCTTGTCGAGATCGGAGGCGATCTTCGCAAGGAACTTGCAATAGGACAGGCCGATGGAGACGGAAATACCGATGTCGCGCTCCACGCGCTGCGCGAAACGGGCGAGCGCCAGCGCGGGCGGCGCGCGATGCAACAGCTGCGTGCCTGAAAGATCGAGAAAGGCTTCGTCGATGGAGAGCGGCTCCACCAGCGGCGTGAGGTCGAGCATCATCTGCCGCACCTGCTGGCCGACCTGCGCATAGAGATCCATGCGCGGGCGGACCACCACCGCGTCGGGGCATAGGTCCAGCGCCTTGAACATCGGCATGGCGGAGCGCACGCCGAACGTGCGCGCCACATAGCAGCAGGTCGCCACGACGCCGCGCCGCCCGCCGCCCACGATCACCGGCTTGTCGCGCAGGCTCGGGTCGTCGCGCTTTTCGATGGCCGCGTAGAACGCGTCGCAATCCACATGGGCGATGGCGAGATCGTCCCGCTCCGCATGGGCGAGCAGGCGCGGCGAGCCGCAGGCCGGGCAGCGGCGCGCGCCCTCCTTGCCTGCGCTCTCGGTCAGGCAATCGCGACAGAACAGGCCCGGTCGCGGCGCGCTCACCAATCCTCCCCGCCGGGCGGGCCCGACAGAAGCGCTTGCGCGGCGGCGACCGCCTCGGGCCGCATCTGCGCATGGTCGGCGAAGGCGATCAGGGCGGGTTCGTCCGAACACAGATAATCGAGCACGCCGGCGGCGAAACCGGGCGCGGCCGCCGCGCGGCGCAGGTCCGCAGGATCGAGCCCGCTTGCGGCCAGAAAGCGCTCCAGACGTTCGCCGTCGCCCGCCAGCCAGGCGAGGGCGTCGATGGCGAGCGCCTCCGCC
>CAIXDD010000253.1 GCA_903918155.1 uncultured Hyphomicrobiales bacterium | reverse complement strand
CACGAAAGCGGCGACCGACGTCTTGCCGCTCGTGCCGGTCACCGCCACGATGACGCGCGGCTGGGCGTCATGGAAACGCGCCGCCGCCTGCGCCAGCGCCAGACGCGCATCCGCGACCACGAGGCAATCTTGCGCCCGCGCGCCCTCCAGCGCGCGCTCCGCGACGATGACGGCCGCGCCCGCCGCCAGCGCCGCGGGCGCATGGGCGAGCCCGTCCTCCCTGGCGCCGCGCAGCGCGAAAAAGGCGAAGCCCGGCGCGACGCGCCGGCTGTCGCAGGCCACGCCCGCGATCTCGCGCGCGCCAAAGGCGCCCGCCGCATTCGGTAAGAGATCGGCCAGGCGCCTCAACGCCAAGCGCTCCCGGCGCTCGGCAAGCCGATGCCCAGTTTCGCGACCGTGGGGAAAGAGCCGGTGGGCGTGACGGGGCGCGGCGGCAGGCCGAGCAGCGGCGTCACGCGTTCGATGATGCGCCCGGTGGTGGCGCCCGCGTTCCACGCCGCCGTGCGCTGGTTCTGCGTTTCGGGCACGCCCTGCGGTTCGTCGAAGACCGTGAAGAAAAGATATTTCGGCTTGTCGGACGGCGCGATGGCGGTGAAGGTCGTGAACACGCGGTCGGTCGCGTAACGCCCGTTGATCGCCTTGTTCGCGGTGCCCGTCTTGCCGCCGGCGAAATAGCCGCGCACGTCGATGGTGCGCGCGGAGCCGACCTCCGCGTTCAAGCGCATGAGATAGCGCATCTGTTCGCTGGTTTCGGCGCGGATCACCTGCGGCGCGTCCTCTTGCGCCTCTTCCATCGTGCGCATGCGGAACGTCGGCTTCACGAGCTTGCCGCCGTTGACGAGCGCGCCCACCGCCATCATCGCCTGCAAGGGCGCGACCGCAAGCCCGTGGCCGAAGGCGATCGTCATCGTATTGAGTTCGCCCCAGCGCTTGGGGACGATGGGCTCCGCGCTTTCGGGGATCTCCGTGCGCATGCGCTCCAGCTGGCCGATCTTGCCGAGGAATTGCTTGTGCCCCTCCACGCCTACCATCAGCGCGGCGCGCGCCGTGCCGACGTTGGAGGAATAGGTGAACACTTCCGACAGGGTGAGCGTGCGGTTCTGCGCATGGAAATCGCGAATGTTGAAACGCCCGTAGCGCAGGCCGCCGCGCGCGTCGATGCGCGAATTCAACGTCACCTTGCGCGATTCCAGCGCCATGGCGAGCGTGAGCGCCTTGAAGGTCGAGCCCATTTCAAAGACGCCGACGGTCATGCGGTTGATGCGCAGCGGGTCGAGCGCGTCGACGGGATTGTTGGGGTCGTAATCGGGCAGCGAGGCGATGGCGATGACCTCGCCCGTGTCCACGTCCATGATGGCGGCGGCCGCCGCCTTCGCCTTGTAGCGCTCGATGCCCTTCATGAGTTCGTCGCGCACCGCATGGGTGGCCCGGACGTCGAGCGACAGTTTGATGGGCTGAAGATTGTCGGCGCTCACGCGGAAGCCCGCGCTGCTGAGTTCGGCGAAGCCCAGCGTGTCGATATATTTCTCGATGCCGGCGATGCCGATATTGTCGGTGTTGGTGAAGCCCAGCACATGGGCTGCGATGGGTCCGTTGGGATAGACGCGCTTGTGCTCGGGCAGGAAGCCCACGCCCGGCAGGCCGAGGCGGAACACCTCCTCGCGCTCCTTGGGCGACACGCCCCGCTTCACCCACACGAAACCCTTGCGGGAGGCGAGCTTGTCGCGCAGCTCCTTGGCGTCGAGGCTGGGAAGGACGGCGGTGAGCAGCTCCACCGCCTCGTCCTTGTCGACGATGTTGCGGGGCTCGGCGAAGACGGAATCGATGCGCACGTCGGCAGCCAGAATCTCGCCGTTGCGGTCCACGATCTGCGGACGCGCGCGCGAGCTGGCCTCCGCCGCCGCGCGCCGCAGCGTCTGCGGCTCCGGCTGCAAGCCAAGCCAGATCAGCTTGCCCCCGATCATCAGATAAAGGCCGACGAATCCCAAGGCGACGAGCCGAATGCGCCCGCCGCTCTTGGCGATGCGCGTGCCGAACATCGCGCGCAACTGCACCATGGCGCGCGCGCGCAGGCTGCGTTTGCGGGGCTGCTGGGCTGGCGTCGGGCCGCTCGTCATCGCGCAGGCTCCTGCGGCCGACGCACGGCGGGAATAGCCCCGGTGGTCAGGCCGTTCGTCGCGGCGGGAACCGGCCTTCGCGGCCCGTCCTCGCGCGGCGTGCTGGTGGGTTCGGCCAGACCGAGAAGCTCGAGCTTGCGGCCGATGGAATCCACTTTCGGCGGACGATCGGGCAAATCCATGACCTGAACGATCTGGTCCACGGTCAATTGCTTCAGGTCGAGATGCTGATCGGCGAGCGCCTGGATGCGCGTGGGGCGCACCAGATGGGCCCATTCGGCGCGCAGCACAGCTATCGCTTCGCGTTCGCGATGATTGCCGTTCTTCAGTTTGGAGATCTGTTCGGAGAAATAGATCGTCTCGTATTTCACCGTATAGGCGTAGACGGCCGAGCCCAGAAGGGCGGCGACGGCGAAGACGTTCAGCGTGCGCAAGATCATGTCAACGCCCTCCGCCGCGGGGTTCGGAGCGCGCGCCCTTGCGCCCGCTTTGTCCTTCTCGGACGGGCAATCGCGCGAGTTTCGCCCATTCGCCCGCAAGGCCCAGCGCCGGCGCCTGCGTGCGGCGCGCGACGCGCAGTTTGGCCGATCGCGCGCGCGGATTGGCCGACGCCTCCTGCGACGAAGGCGCGACCGGCGCGCTCGCATGGTCGAACGTGGAGGCCGGCGGCACGGGCTCGCCGGGCAGGAGGCGCGAGGCCGCCCGGCCCCGGCCTGAGCGCTCCGCGAAAAACTGCTTCACGATGCGATCCTCAAGCGAATGGAAGCTCACGATGGCGAGCGCGCCGCCGGGCGCAAGCGCGCGTTCGGCCGCCGCCAGCGCGCGCGTCAATTCGGCAAGCTCGTCGTTCACCGCGATGCGCAGCGCCTGAAACGTGCGCGTGGCGGCGTGAATCTGGGTCGGCTTGGCGGGCGCCACGCGTTCGCACAGGCCCGCCAATTGGCGCGTGGTGAGAAAGGGCCGCGCCTCGCGGTCGGCGACGATGGCGCGCGCTATGCGCCGCGCCTGCCGCTCTTCGCCGTAATAATAGAGGATGTCGGCGATCTCCTCCTCCGGCGCGCCGTTCACGATGTCGGCGGCGCTGCGGCCCGCCTGCTCCATGCGCATGTCGAGCGGGCCGTCGAAACGGAAGGAAAAGCCGCGCGCGGCCTCGTCGATCTGCATGGAGGAGACGCCCACGTCCAGCGTCACGCCGTCGAGCGCGGGAAAACCGGCTGCGCGCGCGGCCTCATCGAGCGCGCCGAACCGCGCGTTGACGAGCGTGAGCCGGCCGTGCGCCTGCGCGACGAGCGCCTGGCCGCCGGCGATGGCGTCCGGGTCGCGATCGAGCGCGACGACGCGCACGTCGGGAATGGCGAGAAGGGCGCGCGCATAACCGCCTGCGCCGAAGGTTCCGTCGAGATAGACGCCGCCGGGCTTGGGGGCGAGCGCTTCGAGGACGTCTGCGAGGAGCACGGGAATGTGCCGGGCCGGTCCGCCAGCGGGAAGAGAAGACTCCTCGCCGCGACCCGTCGTCATTCCCGCGCTCCTCGAGGCTGCGGCTGATCCGCAGCGCCTCTGGCGCCAAGTTGTTTCCGCAAACTGCGCACCTGGTTTCTGGCCTCTTCCAGGTGAATGCGGAACCGCCCCGGCTCCCAGATCTGAAATTTGTATCCCTGCCCCACGAAGGTCGCCTCGTCCCCAAGGCCCGCATAGGCCTTGAACCGCTCCGGCAAGAAAATCCGGCCTTCCGGATCCGCCTTGAGCGCCTCCCCATCCCCCAGAAGCGCCGTCGAATAGACGTCGTGTTCCGCGGAATAGGCGGCGAAACGGCTCAGCACCGTGTCGATCTCCTTCACCAAAGCGAAGCCGCCGCAATCGAGCGCTTCCGCATCCAGCGAAGGATGAACGTAGAGAACGTCGAATCCGTCCCGCGTCAGAACCGCCCGAAAGGGCGCGGGAATGGAGACCCGCCCCTTGGAGTCCAGCCGATTGGTGAAATGCGAAACGAACCTGTCCAACGCACGCACCCAAAACCAAACGCCACGCTCCGGCGGACTTCAGATCGCGGCGACGCAAGAGGGAACGGGCCGCGCAGGCTCCGTCCCGCCCTCCGTTACGCGCACACTGGAATGTCCACGGGATGATTTGGGATAGCATGGGATTACATGGGCCGTCAACGCACGGCTGGCTCGAAACGGGACGATCTCCCGCAAGGGCGCATTAAGGCTGGTTAACATTAACGAATGCTTTCCAACGCTGGAGGAAGCGGCGCTTTCGCCCTATTTGGAGGCCATGCCCTGACGGCGCGCCGCTCGACAGCGGCCGTCAGGCCCCTTATCCCTTCTTGATCGCAACCGGACCGCCCCCGCCCGATGGATCAGTTCGCCGCCAGGCCCCGCATTCAGACCGCGACCGTTCCGGCCAAGGTCAAGGGCGCGCGGCCCCCCAACGAGATCGATTTCTGGCGCGGCTACGCTCTCGTCGCGATCTTCGTCAACCACATTCCCGGCGTCTTCTACGAACGCCTGACCCACAAGAACTTCGGCTTTTCCGACTCGGCCGAATTGTTCGTGCTGCTGGCGGGATGGTCGCTGCGCTCGCTGGTGGACCGCCAGTCGCGCGACCTGACGACGCTGCGCCTGTTCTTCCGCCTGGGCTCGCGCGCCCTCGTGCTCTACATAGCCCAGCTCGCGATCACGCTGATCGCCATCTCGATCATCGCGGCGACGGCCTTTCTGGGCGACACCAATCTGGTGCTGCAATGGAACAACGCCGCCGTGATTTTCGAGGAGCCGATCGTCGCCCATATCGGCCTGGCGATGCTCACCCATCATCTGGGGTATTTCGACATTCTGCCGCTTTACATCGTGCTGATGCTCATGGCGCCCTTCATGGCGGTGCTGCACCGGCTGCTGCCTTGGGCGCTGCTGCCCGTTTCGCTGGCGATCTGGGCCGCCGCGCTCGTCACGGGCTGGAACCTGCCGACCTGGCCCGTGGAGGGGCGCTGGTTCCTCAATCCCTTCGCCTGGCAATTGGTCTTCATGATTGGCTTCATTCTGGGCGGCGACAGCGCGCTGACGCATCTGGTCGTCACCCGCCGACGGGCCACGCGCGTTTTCGGAGGCCTGGTCGTTGCGCTGGGCCTTCTGGGCACCTATCTGCAATTCTATCCGGAGCCGCTGAACGCGCCCTCCCCGGCGCTGTTCTTCGTCGCCGACAAGACGTTCCTCACGCCCATGCGCCTCATCCACGTTCTCGGCCTCGTGGCGTTTTTCGGCGGGCTGTTCTTCTATGTGCACAAAAAGGCGCGCTGGCTGGCGCGTTTCCTCTCAATGTTGGGACGGAATTCGCTGAACGCCTTCTGCGTCGGGTCCCTGCTCAGCCTTTTGGGTCAATCCGCCCGTTTCGCCCTGGGCTCGAACTTGTGGGTTGACACACTTGTGATAATAATTGGCCTAGCTCTGATGAGCATGACGGCTTGGGTGTCTGAATGGCGCGCGCGCGTGACAGCTTGAAGGGAACCGCCTTAGCGACCGCCATCGCGTCGCTGCTGGCGCTTGGCTGCGCGGGCGCGGCCGCCCAGACCCCCGCTGCGCCCGGGAACCCCGCTGCGCCCCAAAGCCAGCCTGAGGCGTCGCCGACCCCCGCCGCGCCGGGCGAGCAGGCCGCAGACGCCGCCGGCGCCGGCCTCCACCCCATGAGCGCGCAATGTTCGGTGCCCACGGCGGAGATCGCGGCCCCCGCGCCGCTCACCGCCACCATCGAACGGCTGGAGGGCAACCAGCCCCTGCGCATTCTCGCGATCGGCTCGTCCTCCACCTGGGGCGTGGGCGCCACGTCGCGCCGCAAGAATTATCCCTCGCAGCTCGAATCCATGCTCGAGCGCGTGCTGAAGACCGTTCCCATCGAAGTCGTCAATCGCGGCGTCTCCGGCGAGACGGCGGAGACGACCGCCGAGCGCCTGCGCATCGAGGCCGCTTTGGTGAAACCCGATCTCGTCTTGTGGCAGGTGGGCACGAACGACGCTGTGCAGCGCGTCTCCGTGGAGACGTTCGAGCGCACGCTCAACACCACCGTCGCCATGCTGCGCAAGAAGAAGATCGACGTGGTGCTGGTGGGCCTGCAATACACGCCGAAATATGCGCGCGACGATCATTATTTCGCCATCCGCGAATCGCTGAAGCGCGTCGCGGCCGACAACAACGTGCTCTATGTGCGCCGCTATCAGGCGATGGAATATATCCACCGCACCAAGGCCAATCTGCAGATGATGGCCGATGACGATTTTCACCTGAACGATCTCGGCTATCAATGCATGGCCGAACATATCGCGCAGGCGATGACCGCCAATCTCTTCGTGCGCCGCCGCAAGCCGGCGAGCTGATCCCGCCCCTCCACGCTCCGATCGCCTGAGCCCCGCGCCCGCGGCGAGCCTGCGCGCCTGCGCCCGCGCGCGGGACCGGCCTTCGCGCGCGCGCCTTCTCGCGCGACCCGCGTCGCCGCCGCCTTGGCCAGCAGCCTTTATCTTGACGATGGGATTTAACCCACAAAAGCGCGGGAAATCTCGGCTGTGGGAAATTCCTTGCAAAAAAACGGCGTCCGTATAAACTTATCTTTATGTCTTCTGACGAGCGCCACGGCCGCACGGCCCCCTTCCCGCAGGTTCTGGCGGCCCTTGAGGCCGCCGGCGAAACCACGCGCCTGCGCCTGCTGGCCCTGCTGGCCGAGGCGGAGATCACCGTCACCGAACTGGTCGCCATTCTGGGCCAGTCGCAGCCGCGCGTCTCGCGCCATCTGAAGCTTCTGGCCGAAGCGGGTCTGGTGGAGCGCCACCGCGAAGGCGCCTGGGCGTTCTTCAATCTCGCGCAGACCGGAATCCCGGCGGATCTGGCGCGCCAGATCGTCGCCCGGCTCGACATGAGCGACCCCGTTCTGGCGGGCGACCGCCTGCGGCTCACCGAAGTGCGCCGGGCGCGCGCCGAACAGGCCGCCCATTATTTCGCCGCCATCGCCGCCGATTGGGACCGCATCCGCTCGCTCCATGCGCCCGAGGAGGAGGTGGAGGCCGCCATCGACGCCATCGTCGGCGACGCCCCCCTGCGCGCCGCCCTCGACGTGGGCACGGGCACCGGGCGCATGCTGCAATTGCTCGCCCCCCATGCCGATCGCGCCGTGGGGGTGGACCTGAGCCCCGCCATGCTCGCCGTGGCGCGCGCGGGCATCGACCGGGCCGGCCTGCGCAATGTGCAATTGCGCCAGGGCGACATCTACGCCTTGCCCGTCGAGCGCGACGGCTACGATCTCGTGCTCGTGCATCAGGTGCTGCATTATCTGGACGATCCCGCCCGCGCGCTCAGCGAGGCCGCGCGCGCCGTGCGCCCCGGCGGACGGCTCGTCGTCGTCGATTTCGCGCCCCATGCGCTGGAATTCCTGCGCACCGACCACGCCCACCGCCGCCTCGGTTTCGAGCGCGCGGAGATCGAGGAGATTTTGCTGGAGCTGGGATTTGAAATCCTGCCCGGCCGCGACCTGAGCGCCGACCGGCGGCTCGCGCGCGAAAAACTCACTGTTTCCCTCTGGGTGGGGCGCGACCCGCGCATCGCCTCCGACGTTCTCCCCAATTCATTGGAGCTTGCGTGATGAGCGATGCGATCCGTCCCAGCAGAACCGCAGGCCCGGCCTCGGCGCTGCGCGTGTCCTTCGAGTTCTTTCCGCCCAAGACCGAAGAGATGGAGACGGCCCTGTGGTCCTGCGTCGAGCGGCTGGCGCCCCTGTCGCCGAGCTTCGTCTCCGTGACCTATGGCGCGGGCGGCGCCACGCGCGAGCGAACCCACGCCACGCTCGCGCGCATTCTCGATGAAACGAGCCTGAAGCCCGCCGCCCATCTCACCTGCGTCGGCGCGAGCCGGGCCGAGGTGGACGAAGTGGTGCGCGGCTATCGCGACATCGGCGTGCGCCATGTGGTGGCCTTACGCGGCGATCCGCCCACGGGCGTGGGAACCGCCTTCACGCCCCATCCCCACGGCTATGCGACCTCCACCGATCTCGTCGCCGGCGTGCGCCGCATCGGCGATTTCGAAGTGAGCGTGTCGGCCTATCCCGAGAAGCATCCCGAGAGCGCGAGCTTCGATCAGGACATCGACGCGCTGAAAGCCAAGATCGACGCCGGCGCCACGCGCGCCATCACGCAATTCTTCTTCGAAAACGACGTCTATCTGCGCTATCTTGACCGCGTGCGCGCGAAGGGGATTCACATCCCCATCGTGCCCGGCCTCGTGCCCGTGCAGAATTTCAGGCAGACCGCCTCCTTCGCCAAAAAGACGGGGGCGAGCGTGCCTGCATGGCTGGCCGCGCGTTTCGAAGGGCTCGACGACGATCCCGCCACGCGCCGACTCGTGGCCGCCGCCGTCGCCGCCGAACAGGCGCTCGATCTCGTGGACCGCGGCGTCACCGACTTTCATTTCTACACGATGAACAAGGCCGATCTCGTCTTCGCGATCTGCCACATGCTCGGCCTGCGTCCGCAGCCCGCGCAGAAAGCGGCCTGACCATGGCGCCCCGCTCCACATCCCAGATTCGCGCCGCCCTGCATGCGGCCGCCCAGGAGCGCGTGCTCGTGCTCGACGGCGCCATGGGCACGATGATTCAGGATCTCAAGCTCGACGAGGCGGGATTCCGCGGCGCGTTCCTGAAAGATCATCCCCATGATCTGAAGGGCAACAACGACATCCTCATCCTCACCCAGCCCGACGCGATCCGCGACATTCATCTGGCCTATTTCCTCGCCGGCGCCGACATCTGCGAGACCAACACCTTCTCCTCCACCTCCATCGCGCAGGCCGATTACAAATGCGAGGCCTATGTCCATGCGCTCAATCGCGACGGCGCGCGGCTTGCGCGCCAAGCCGCTGACGCCGCGCAGGCGACGGACGGTCGGCGCCGCTTCGTCGCCGGCGCGCTCGGCCCCACCAATCGCACCGCCTCCATTTCGCCCGACGTGTCAGATCCCGGCTTTCGCGCCGTCACCTTCGACGACTTGCGCGCGGCCTATCGCGAGGCGACCCTTGGGCTGGTGGAAGGCGGCGCCGATCTCCTGCTCATCGAGACGATCTTCGACACGCTGAACGCCAAGGCGGCCTATGCGGGCGCCTGCGACGCTTTCGCGCAAAGCGGGCTCGAACTGCCCGTGATGCTGTCGGGCACGATCACGGACCTGTCCGGCCGAACGCTGTCGGGCCAGACGCCCGAAGCGTTCTGGAATTCGCTCGCCCATGTGAATCCCGTCGCCGTGGGCCTCAATTGCGCGCTCGGCGCACGCGAGATGCGCGCCCATGTGGCGGAGCTGTCGCGCATCGCCGACACGCTGGTCTGCGCCTATCCCAACGCCGGCCTGCCCAATGAATTCGGCCTCTACGACGAGAGCCCCGAATATATGGCGAGCCTGCTCGGCGAATTCGCCGCCGCCGGTCTCGTCAATATCGTCGGCGGCTGCTGCGGCACCACGCCCGATCACGTGCGCGCCTTCGCGCAGGCCGTACAGGGCGTGGCCCCGCGCAAGATACCAAAAATCGCGCCGCGCCTGCGGCTGGCGGGACTTGAGCCCTTCACGCTCACCCCGGACATCCGCTTCGTGAACGTGGGCGAGCGGACGAACGTCACCGGCTCCGCCCGCTTCCGCAAGCTCGTGAAAAACGGCGAATTCGCCGCCGCCCTCGACGTCGCGCGCGATCAGGTGGCCAATGGCGCCCAGATCATCGACGTGAATATGGACGAGGGCCTGCTCGATTCCAAACAGGCGATGGTCTCCTTCCTCCATCTCATCGCCTCCGAACCCGACATCGCGCGCGTGCCGGTGATGGTGGATTCCTCCAAGTTCGACGTGATCGAAGCCGGCCTGAAATGCGTTCAGGGCAAGGCGGTCGTCAATTCGATCTCGCTGAAGGAAGGCGAGGAGAAATTCCTCGAACAGGCGCGCATCGTGCGCGGCTATGGCGCCGCCGTGGTCGTGATGGCT
>CAIXDD010000252.1 GCA_903918155.1 uncultured Hyphomicrobiales bacterium | reverse complement strand
TGCCCGCCTCGCCGGGAACCGGATGAACGCCATGGCCGGCCCAGCGCGCCAGCGCCGCATCGTCGGGCATGTCGGCGAGGCCGGCGGCGGCGGCGCGTTCATGCGCGTCGCGGATGACGCGCCAGCCGAAGGCCTGCGGCGTCTGCACGGCGCGCACGCCGTCGCGGTCCACGTCGTCCAACAACACGCCGTCGCCCACGCTCTTCAGCGCATCGCTCACCCGCAAGGCGGGAACGGCCGCCCCATGCGCGCGCGCGCCCGCCAAGGCGGCGCGGATAAGGCGTGCGCTGGGAAAGGGGCGGGCGGCGTCATGGATCAGCACGATGGCCGGCGGCGCGCCGTCGAGCGCGCGCAAGCCCGCGAACACGCTCTCCTGCCGGGTCGCCCCGCCCGGCGTCCAGCGCTGGACCGGCAGTCCGGCGACGGCGGCCTCGAACAGGGCGCGGTCGTCGGGATGGATGACAGGGGCGATGCGCGCACCGGGCAAGGCCTCGATCAGGGCGGACAGGGTGCGCGCTAGCACGGGGCGGCCGCCGATCGGGCGGTATTGCTTGGGAAGGCCTGCGCCCGCGCGCATGCCGCGTCCGGCTGCGACAAGCACGACCGCGACGTCCTCGAAGGACGAAGCGTCCGTTCCCGCCGCCAATTCCGCGCCCGTATCCGCGCCGTCCGCCATGCCCTGCGCCTCCTGATCTCGTGGGGCGATGTTCCGCGTTTCGCGGCCCCGGTCAATTCGAAAGCGGAGGCGTCCGACTTTTGGAAATTGCGCAGCGCACAATTTTTTGCTTATGATCTGGGCATGCAAGCCGGCGCCCAAGAAATGAGCAATCCGATCCGGATCGGACCCCTGGTCCTGACCGGGCGGGCGGTGCTCGCCCCCATGTCCGGTGTGACCGACATCGGCATGCGGCGCCTCGCCCATGCCGCGGGCGCCTCGCTCGTCGTGTCCGAAATGGTCGCCTCGGACGAATTCGTGCGCGGCTGCGAGGAGAACCGCCTGCGCGCGGAAGGGGCGGGGATCGCCCCGCATGTGGTGCAGATCGCCGGCTGCGCCCCCCATTGGATGGGCGAGGCGGCGCGGCTGGCGGAAGCCTCCGGCGCGGATGTCGTGGACATCAATATGGGCTGCCCCGCCAAGCGCGTGACGGGCGGCTATGCGGGCTCCGCGCTCATGCGCACGCCCGACCTCGCCTTGCGGCTGATCGAGGCGACCGTGGGGGCGGTGTCGATTCCGGTGACGCTGAAAATGCGGCTGGGCTGGGACGATTCCTCCCATAACGCGGCCGAGATCGCGCGCCGCGCGCAAGAGGCCGGCGTGCGGCTCGTCACGGTGCATGGGCGCACGCGCCAGCAATTCTACAAGGGCCGGGCGGATTGGTCGGCCATCGCGCAGGTCGTCGCCGCGACCTCCTTGCCGGTGATCGCCAATGGCGATTGCGCGACCGTCGCCGACGCGCGCGCGATGCTGGCGGCCAGCGGCGCGGCCGGGGTTATGATCGGCCGGGCCGCCGTGGGCCGTCCCTGGCTGGTGGGCGAAATCGCGCGCGCGCTCGAAGGCGCGCCGGCCTCGCCTCTGGCGGCGGCCCAGAAACGCGAAAGCGCGCTCGCCCATCTCGACTCGCTTCTGGAGACGATGGGACGGCAAGCGGGCCTGCGCCACGCCCGCAAACATTTGTCCGCCTATTGCGACCATGCGGGCGCGCTCGCCAGCGAGGCGGGCCGGGCGCTGCGCCTGCAGCTCGTCACGACGGATGATTCCAGCGAGGCGCAAAGGCTGCTCGCCCGCGCCTTCGATCTCGCCCCCCAGCCGGAGGCCGCCTGAATGACTCCCGACGCGCTCGCCAATCCCGTCGCCGACGCCGCCCAGGTGCTGGGCGCCCTGCCGCATCCCGTCATGACGCTGGCCCCGTCGGGCCTGATCGTGGACGCGAACGCGGCCTGCGAGGCCTTTTTTCACATGAGCCAGGCCCAGCTTCGCCGCAGCCGGCTCGACGACCTGCTGCCCTTCGGCTCGCCCATTCTGAGCGTGGCGGACGACGCCCGGCAGCGGCGCTCCATCGTCAACGAATATCGCGTGGACGTCAGCACGCCCCGCATCGGGCCGGACCGTCTCGTCGATGTGAACGCCGTTCCCCTCGGCTCGGATGCCGAATTTATAGTCATCATGCTGCAAGAGCGGACAATTGCGGATAAAATGGACAGGCAATTGACGCATCGAGGGGCAGCGCGGTCCGTCTCCGCCTTGGCGGCCATGCTCGCCCATGAGATCAAGAACCCGCTCTCGGGCATTCGCGGCGCGGCGCAATTGCTGGAACCGGGGCTGGAGGATTCCGACCGCGCGCTGACCCGCCTCATCTGCGACGAGACCGACCGCATCGTGAAGCTCGTCGACCGCATGGAGGCGTTCTCCGACGAGCGGCCGGCCGAACGCGAGGCGGTCAATATCCATTTCGTCCTCGACCATGTGAAACGGGTCGCACAGGCCGGTTTCGGGCGCCATATCCGCTTCGTGGAGAGCTATGATCCGTCTTTGCCGCCGGTTCACGCCAATCGCGACCAATTGATCCAGGTCTTCCTAAATCTCGTGAAGAACGCCGTAGAAGCCGTTGGCGCGGATGCGATTGACGGCGAAGTGGAACTGACCACCGCCTTTCGCCCCGGCGTGCGGATGCGGGTTGCGGGCTCCTCCCGGCCGGTGGCGCTGCCGCTGGAATTCTGCGTGCGGGACAATGGGCCGGGCGTGGCCTCCGAGATCGTGGGCAATCTGTTCGACCCCTTCGTCACCAACAAACCGTCGGGAACTGGCCTCGGCCTTGCATTGGTCGCCAAGATCGTCGGCGGCCACGGCGGGATCATCGAATGCGAGTCCCAACCGCGCCGCACGACGTTCCGGGTTCTGATGCCGATGTACTCGCCCCGCGACGGGCGCCAGGCCGGCGGCGACGCATAAAGTTCGATCCCTGGCGGGATCACCTGTCGGCGCTCATGCGCCGGCGCGCATACCGGGAGACAGGCGTCCATGGCGAGCGGAAGCATTTTGGTAGCCGACGACGACGCCGCCATTCGCACCGTCCTCAACCAGGCCCTGTCGCGCGCCGGCTATGAAGTGCGCGTCACCGGCGCCGCCTCCACGCTGTGGCGCTGGGTGCAGGCGGGCGAGGGCGACCTCATCATCACCGACGTCGTGATGCCCGACGAAAACGCCTTCGACCTGCTGCCGCGCATCAAGAAGCTGCGTCCCGAATTGCCGATCATCGTCATGAGCGCGCAGAACACGTTCATGACCGCGATCAAGGCCTCCGAGGGCGGCGCCTATGATTACCTGCCCAAGCCCTTCGACCTGAAGGACCTCGTCGCCATCGTGGGCCGCGCCCTGAGCCAGCCCAAGGCGCGCCCGCCGCGCGAGCCCGCCGGCCCCGAGGAGATGGAGGGCATGCCGCTGGTGGGCCGCTCGCCCGCCATGCAGGAGATCTACCGCACGCTCGC